>JBGSWA010000446.1:0-5380 GCA_041752645.1 Gillisia sp.
GTCAAAAAATTATTTGGAGCTGCATAGCTTGTTGTTTCCTCTTTACAGCCCGAGATGCTGACAAGAATTAGCAGGGAGATTAGGAATCCTCCTTTTCTAAAAACAGGGTGATATTGTAGACTTGAAAGTGCCATCTTTCATAATTTTCGACATGTATTTTAAAGTTGTTTAAACATAACTATATGTTGGCATATCCCGGGAATATCAAATTTATCACCTTTGGTTTTATAGCCGAATTTTTCGTAAAACCCAATGGCATGATCCCTCGCATTAAACCATAAAAATGGATGGTTCCCCAAATTTCTCAGCTTGTTTTCTCCTTCGAGTAACAAGGAAGCTCCAAAGCCTTGACCCTTAAATTGTGATAAAACAGCCATTCCCCTTAACTGGTATTGATCGGCTTGTTTAAATAGAGGGTTGCTGTTTTGCATAAAACTTGCAACCCCTACTAAACTATCGTCCATATAAAGACCCAAATGAAATGTGTCTTCAGAGGTGTCACCTTCAAAAACACATTCAGAGAATGCCCTTCCAGGTCTTAACACGGGCTGGCGAATACCGTAAAGAGCAGCTGCCGGAATTTCACGAATATGGATCGTTGTGGTCAAAATTTCAATTATTTAATCTTTAAGCACATCTTTAAATTCCTGGTGTCGCTCAAAATGGGCCTTGGCATAGGAACAACCAGGAACAATCTTAATATTGTTCTCCCTTGCATAATCCACGCTTTTTTTTACCAGGCTTGAGGCCAGACCTTTTCCTTTAAAGTCTTTCCTGGTTTCGGTGTGTTCTATAATCAGAACCCCATTTTCCGGGGTGGAATACCTGAGTTCACAGGTAATTCCAAGTTCATCCTCCATATAAAACTTGCCTTGGCGCTCGCCCTCTCTATGTTCGATCTTATGGCTCATTACAATTTAGGGTTTAAAAATTCCATCCACAATCCCGTAGGCAATAGATTCCTTTGCATCCATCCAATAATCCCTGTTAAAATCTTTTAAAATTTTAGCGATGGGTTGTCCACAATTTTCACCGAGTATTTTTGCGCTGATTTCCCTTATTTTTAATATTTCCGCTGCCTGGATCTCAATATTTGAAGCCTGGCCTTTTGCACCGCCGCTGGGCTGATGGATCATCACCTTTGCAAGGGGTTGAATGAAGCGTCTCCCTTTGGTCCCTCCCGAGAGTAAAATAGATCCCATGGAGGCTGATAGCCCGGAACATATTGTTGAAACAGGACTTTTTAAAGTTCTCATGGTGTCATACATAGCAAATCCATCGGTCACAAACCCCCCTGGACTGTTTATAAAAAATTGGATCTCTTCATTGGATTCCTGGTCTAAATACAATAGGTGCTCAATTACATGTTTTGCCGTTTTACCATTGACCTCTCCCCATAAGAAAATTTTTCTTTGCTCTAAAAATTTTTGATCTATGAGGTCTTGGGTCTTACCGGTTTTGTTTTTCATAAGTGTATAAAATCTAATTATTTTCAATAGCTAAAATTATGACTATTTTCGCAGAAAATTGCAGGATGGAATTGGCATTTAACAAGATTTTAAAGAAAGATTTGGATAAAATTATTCCTTTCGTAATGGAATTGGGTGATTATCAAGCAGATGAAGCACTGCTCAGAGTTCGTTTTGGGGAAATGTTGACCCAGAATTACGAATGTTTCGGGGTCTTCCTAGAAGATGAAATAATCGGGGTTTTCGGGCTGTGGTTTATGACGCGACACTATGCAGGGAAATCCTGTGAACCAGATCATCTATATTTAAAGCCGGAATATCAAAACAGGGGATTTGGAAAGGAAATTCTCGAATTTATCTTCAGGTATTCCAGAGAAAGGGGATGTGAGACATCAGAATTAAACGCGTATGTCCAAAATTTCAGATCGCATAAATTTTATTTGAATCACGGGTATAAAATAAAAGGATATCATTTTTTAAAAAAGCTGTAATTTTTTAGGAAGTTGAAAAATATTACGGTTATATTTGCATCGCTAATGCGAGAGTAGCTCAGTTGGTAGAGCGTCAGCCTTCCAAGCTGAATGTCGCCGGTTCGAACCCGGTCTCTCGCTCATAAAAACCTCATCTTTTCAGGATGAGGTTTTTTTAGTTGTTAGAAGATTGACAATCCCGAAAGGGTGGTTAATTTTTCAAGTGCCGCCATTCCCAGTTCTGAATTGCCTTTGGTATTTAATATAGGGCTCCAGACGGCAACTGAATATTGGGAGGGATGAACCGCGACAATCCCACCGCCAACACCGCTTTTTCCGGGTAATCCCACCTTAAAACTGAATTCTCCGGCTTCATCGTAAAAGCCGCAGGTCTGCATCAGGGCATTGATGCGTTTTATTTTGGAACTGGAAAATAAATTTTCTCCTGTTTCCAGGATCGTTCCATTATTGGCGTAGATCATAAATGCTCTGGAGAGTTCCTCACAGGACATGGCCAGGGAACATTGGAAAAAATAAAAATCTACGATGGTTTCAACATCATTTTTAATGTTTCCAAGGGCTTTCATATAATTCACCAAAGCATAATTCCTGTATCCAATTGATTTTTCGGAGGCAGCCACAATGGGGTCATAGTCAATGCTGGAATTTTTCGTGATCTTGCGGACAAAATCTAGCAATACCCTTTTGGGATCATTAAAATTTGAAACCAGGATATCCGCTATTACCAATGCTCCCGAATTTATAAAGGGATTTCGGGGAATTCCTCTTTCATATTCCAACTGGGAAAGAGAGTTAAAGGGATCACCCGAGGGCTCAACATCTACCCGATTCCACAATTCTTCCCCTAAAAGTTTCATGGCCAGGGTAAGGGTAAAAACCTTGGAGATACTTTGAATTGAAAATTTTTCCGCGCTATCCCCGAACCCGGCATCTCTGGTATCGACCCCATACAAGTGCATTCCAAATTTTCTGCGATCTATTTTGGCCAGTTCAGGAATATAGGAGGCCACCGCTCCGGAGGCTTCATAATATTTAAGATCTTCCTGAATTGTATTGAGTATTTTTTGGTAGTCCATTTCAGGTTAATTCAGAAAGGCTGCTGTTTGTTTCCAGTTCATAAGGAACTTTCCCCGCCTTAAAAATGCGTGCAGAAAGACTTCCTCTCAAGGTAATTTCCTCCGCTTTTACCTCCAGCCAACTTCCTTCCCTTAAACCCACCACGGGATATGTATTGATACTGTGAAATTCCGCAATCCTCGTTTCTCTTGTCTCTCCTTTATGAGTTGAATTTTTATCCGGGTCCAGATAATGCGGATTTAAATTGAACGGTACCAACCCAAGGGTTTTAAAGCTCGGGGGATAAACAATGGGCATATCATTGGTGGTTTGCATGGTAAGTCCGCAAATATTGGTACCTGCACTGGTTCCCAAATAAGGAATTCCATTGCGGATTTTTTCCCTCAATAATTCCATAAGATCTTGCCTGTAGATCTTATCCACCAATACAAAGGTATTCCCTCCACCAATAAAAATTCCTTCGGCCTTATTTAAAGCTTCTTTGGGATCCTTAAACTCATGGAGTCCTTTAACCTTAAAAGGCATGTCCTTAAAGGTCTTTTTCACCAGGTGGGTATAATTTTCATGAGAAATGCCTCCAGGCCTTGCGTAAGGGATAAATATAATTTCCTTGCATTCTTGGAATAAATGGCTTATCTCAGGAAGCAGGTAAGCTAAATAATCCTGTCCAAATAAGGTGGAAGTGCTGGCTAATAGTGCGCGTTTCATTTGATTTTTTTGTAAATTTAGGTATTGTAATGCTTTAACAAAAATTTAAGCGGGTCTTATCCTTTTAATTGGAATTGGAGCCCTAACTTAATGTGCTGGTGCTTTAGGGAACTCGGCAGAAATTTTTAAATAAAAACCAGGTTGAAACCCATCCGGGGAATTTTATTGAATGGGGAAACCATCCGAAGTGAGTTTTTAGAATGGGATTCTTGCATGGTGATCTCATAGTTCTTCTATAGCGGCAAGGGAGTTATATTTTAATAAACAATTAAAAATCGACCGATGAAAAAGTCTTCTTTTTTTCTGCTTCTTCTCATAATTGGTCTTACCTGCTCAGCCCAAATCGGGGAACGTATTTCAATTTCAGGAACCATTGAGGTGCCCCTGGGAGATGATCCGCAGGGAATCAGTATTTATAACTTAAATTCAAACAGATTGGCCGTGACCGATTCTCTGGGAAAATTTAACATTGCCGTCGCCTTCAATGATAGTTTGAGAGTTTCCACGTTACAATTCCAGGAGTTCTCTATAATTGTAGATCAGGGGATCATAAATACAGGGGCCTTGAATATTTTTGTCAGTGAGGTGGTGAGCAGGTTACCGGAAGTAGTAGTGACCCCGTATGATCTTTCAGGGAATATAAATGTGGATCTCAACCGATTGAAAATAATAGAGGTGCCAACAAATTTAACGGCGGCAAATATTCAGAATAGGGGTTTTGATGCTGAGACCGCCCCTGATTTAAAGTCCCGTCCCTATAATACTGCCTTGGCTATGAGTAAAACCAGGATGGTTAATGGGCTTGATTTCGTCGCTATTTTTAAGGAATTTCTTATTGCCAAAAAAAGAGAAGATGTGAAAAACCCATACTCTGGATCGGTCAATCCCGAAATTGATGATTATATCCGAAAGATATATGAAGATGATTTCTTTAGGGAAAATCTAAATTTAGAAAAAGAATATATAAGCGATTTTATTTTTTATGCCAATGACAATGGTTTGAGCGAACAGATGCTGCAAGGTGGTAATGAACTGGATTTAATCGATTTTTTGATAGAACAAAGCAAAAAGTATAAAAAGCAGTCTGAATGAAAACTAAAGATCATGCCGGCCTGGCCTCGGAAGTAAACCAGCTCGGAGGGACATAGGAGAGAAGCCATCAGAGTTTGCTGTTTGCGGATTTTTTCAAATCAAACAAATATGATCCTCTCAGCCTAAAAAAAATTCCAGGCATCAGCGTGTTGGCTTTTGTCAATATTCACAAAATCCTGTTTCACTTCTGATATCCACGGTTCTCAATAATTATTCACCCTATTTGGCAAAATGAAATTTGTGGAATATTTTTTGATCAGAAAGCCAATGGCAAACCCTCGCTTAAAAACTAATATTTTTGTGAATTAAACAACTTGATGAAAACCAGATTTTTATTCCTTTTGCTTCTTTTTAGTCTTACTTCCTTTAAAGACGATCATAAATTTTACCTCAGCGTCACTGAAATAGAGTACAATGAAAAGGCACAAAGCCTTCAGATTATTTCCCGTGTTTTTATTGATGATTTTGAAAAATTACTTCAAACCAGGTATGACAAGACCGTTCATTTGACTGAAAAGGGTGAGACTGAAAAGGTATCCGATT
>JBGSWA010000447.1:0-9829 GCA_041752645.1 Gillisia sp.
TATTTTTGAAGAAGTCGTGTTTTTTAGGTTTAAAAAATAAACATGGCTTCTTTCAATTAATATAACGCATCCCCCTCCCCCTATAATTTTTTTAGAGAGAAGTCGTGTTATATTTTTTAAGTCAAATCCAGAGATATCAGGAAGCAGGGGAGGAAAAACGAAAAAAAGCAGTCTTGGTTTAATTTGAATTTCAGTTTCATTTTCAAAAGGTTGTCAGGACAATTTTCATCAAAATTTTTATTGACAGAAGCTCTTTTTCAAATCCTATAGGTTTGAAATTATTTTTAATTTTTAAAGAGTTTTTTTTTGTAGTTTTTTAAACTACAAGATGTTCATTGTTACAACTATTTCCAACTCCGGATATTAGTTACAAATTCGGGTATTGAACGATTAACATCTATAAAAAATGATTTTAAAAGTTTTAACTGTTGACGATTCTAAAATATTCACAATGCACCTGGACTATATATTAAAAGGAATGAAGGAAGTGAAGTGGATTGGCCATGCCTATTGTATTAAAGAAGCGGAAGGAATACTGCGGATTGAAAAACCGGATGTAGTTCTGTTGGACATCAAACTGAAAGATGAAAGTGGATTTGACCTATTGAAATATATTAAAAACAACTACCCCGATATTGTTGTTTTTATGCTGAGTAATAGAATTAATTCTGGTTATTATAAAAAAAGCATACTCCTGGGAGCACATTATCTCATCGATAAATCCTACGAATTTTATAATATACCAAATTTTTTAATGGCCATTCACAGCGCAAAGAATATAGGCCAGAAATTACATCAATTTGACACTATTGCTATAGATCATAATTAATTGAAGTCAAATTTCAATTGTGTCGAAATAGCCTCAATAATATAAATAAATACTTTCATATGGCACCATTTAAAATTAATAAAGAATCTTTTTTTTGCGATAATGAAAATGTAGAACTTTTGTCCAAATTTCCCTGGAATACTATAAGCATGATGCGAAATGATAGAAACGTTGAACCTCAAAATGAGCCAGCCATGTCAGATAAGAATCACATTAAAAGTACAGCCTCTAAAAATAAATCACTCTCGGGGCTTTGTTTTATAACCGATGTAAAAGGGTTTTTTATATATGTGCACCCTAACTTTTTAAAGTTATTTGAGGGTGTGGAAAATCAATTTTTTGAAACCTCTATATTTGATTTTAATAAACCAGAAGATATGCCCCCCACCATTGATTATCTGGTAGATATGATCCAGGAAAGAAGAAATTCTGTTTTTATAGAGAGCCTATTTAATAATAATAATTCCTTTTCCAAACTCCAATGGAATATATCCTATTACGGTGGATTGCTTAATTTCAATCTTTTTGAAAAACCAGTTTCTCCCGTGCAGGAGGAAATAAATTTGGAAACAGTACCTTCAAAAAATGAATCCTTTATCTCAGAAAGAGAAAAAATAAATATGAATATTGAACAGGCAAAATCATTTTACAATGCAGTAGTTTATCCGGAAAATACGCTGCTTCAATAGATACAATGAAAATATAAGGTTTGGAAAATATAAATTGTGATTGTTTTAGGATACAAAAAACCCGTTCGAGTTTTCAAACGGGTTATTAATTGTCTCATAGTTCTAGGATTCTGCCCTATTGCATTGTTCTCTCAAGGCTCATATCGACATGCCAGATGAGCTTATGTCTAATTATTGAGCATTACCGGCATCACCAGCATGGTGATAATTTCTCCTTCGTCCAGGCCATCTACCGGGGTTAAGATCCCTGCGCGGTTTGGAAGGCTCATTTCCAATTGCACCTCATTGGCGTTTAAATTGTTCAGCATCTCGGTGAGGAAACGTGAGTTAAACCCAATTTGCATATCGTCGCCGTGGTAAGAGCAGGTCAAACGTTCTTCGGCTTTGTTGCTGTAATCAATGTCTTCCGCAGAAATATTCAGTTCAGCTCCGGCAATTTTTAATCTCACCTGGTGGGTGGTTTTATTGGCAAAGATAGAAACCCTTCTCACAGAATTCAAAAATTGGTTTCGGTCTATTACCAGTTTATTCGGATTTTCTTTCGGAATCACTGCCTCGTAATTCGGATATTTTCCGTCGATCAATCGGCAGATCAGCTGGGTGTCTTCAAAAGTAAATTTTGCGTTAGACTCGTTGTATTCAATAAGAACATCGGTTTCACTTCCAGCCAGGATCCCTTTTAATAAATTCAATGGTTTTTTTGGCATAATAAAATCAGCATCCTGAGAAGCTGAAACATCTGTCCTGGAATATTTAACGAGTTTATGGGCATCCGTTGCCACAAAAGTAAGGCCCTCGGTTGAAAATTGAAAGAAAACCCCACTCATCACAGGGCGCAGATCGTCATTTCCGGAGGCGAATATGGTTTTGCTGATGGCTGTTGCCAGAACATCGCCAAGCACTATGGTGCTGCTTGGTTCCTTTAATTCCACCGCTTTGGGGAATTCCTCGGCTTTGGCGTAAGCCAATGCGTATTTTCCGTAATTGGAATTCAATTCAATGGTATTATTTTCCCCCACTACAAAGGTGAGTGGTTGCTCCGGAAAGGTTTTTAAGGTTTCCAATAACAATCTGGCAGGAACGGCAATGGCTCCTACAGAATCTGATTCTACTTTTAATTTAGCAGACATCGTAGTCTCTAAATCGGAAGCTGATACCGTTAATTCATTCCTTTTTAATTCGAATAAAAAATTATCTAAAATGGGCAGGGTGTTATTGTTGTTGATAACCCCTCCCAAAATCTGAAGTTGTTTAAGCAAATAGGTACTGGATACAATAAATTTCATGGGAGTATCGGTTTGATTTAATCCTTACAAATATATCTTAATACTTCAAAAACTGAAATAGATATGCAGATTTCTTATCAACATCGGGATCCATCAGAATTACTCTAATGCCTTGATAATAAATAAATTGTGAATGGAGGCTTTTACTTTTTGTTAATACTTTCCAGAATTGTAAAAAAGACCCTAAAACCTACTACTTTCTCAGGTAGCGTTTTTTTCTGAAATAATTGAAGGCGAACGCTCCAAGAGACAAGAATAGCAACGGAATTACAAGATTGATGAATTGCCATTTTTCACGTTCCCTGGCAACTTTTTCCGCATCTAAGAACGCGATGCTGACCTGCTTTGAGCGGATATCAATAAGACCTGAGTCGTCCAGTAAATAATTCACGGAATTCATCAGGAATTCCTTATTTCCATAGGTATTTCCCGTATAACGGTCAAATCCCAATTCCAGGGGTTCTCCCTGTTTCAATTGATTTTTGATGACATCCCCATCGGCCACGACGATCATTTTAGTGGGACTGCTGAGATCAATTGATCCCTCGGTCTCAAAAGGTTTTACACGGTTCTTATACCCCGATTTTATCCGACCCTCAAATAACACTGCCAGTGCCTGTTCCCCTGCTTTATAAGACGATACATCTGGTTTGGTGCTCAACATATTCAAACTTATTTCTAAAGGGGTACCTTCAATTTTGGTTTGGGGCGAGCTGGAGAGTAAAATGGTTTTTTTAACATTGCCTCTCAAGGTATCGATCTGGTTGGCCCATTCAAATTTAACGGCTTCAATATTATTGATAATGGGATGCGTTTTTGGGGAGGTGGTCAGCGGACTGTAAAACCAGGGGTAAGGCGTAAATTGGGTCTCATTTCCCGATCCGCTGGCAAGGACAATTGGCGCAGAATACATGTCATTTATCAATACCGGATTGATCCGCAAACCATAAGAGAAAAACAGGTCGCTTAAATTCAAATCCCGGGGAAGGGCAATAGCACTTCCCGTTTTATTAAAAAGACTGTCGGTCTCCATCGCTACCTTTTCAACAAGCCATATCGCTTTTCCACCTTGCATGAGAAATTGGTCAAGCACATATTTTTCCTTTTCGGTATAGCCCTGGGTGGGTTTAGCCACTATGATCAAATCAAATTCGTTCAGATCCCTCAGGGTTTTTACAGGATTCACTGCTGTGGAATCCAGGGTAAAAGGTGCCACAAGGTAGTATTTACGGATGTCCTGAATAAAATTAGCTATATAGGCATCCGGGAGTTCCCCATTTCCCCTGAGGATCGCTATTTTTTTTTCCTTTGTTCTCACAAGTTGGCTCAGGCCATCGGCAAAAACGTATTCCAATTGTTGTACAGAGTTGTTTACCCGTTCTTCATCCGTAGCCCCCAACTTATTTTTAAGCAAGGGAATCCTGACCGTTTTATTATTCAAACTGGCAATTGCCCATGGAAAAATAAGGGTTTCGCTGGCCTTCCCATTTTCTATCACGCTCAACCTGGCAGGGGTCATTCCCAATTCGTAAAATTCCTGTGCTATGGCATTGGCATCGTCGCCTTCAGCCAAAGGATCTGTAAAATCAAAACGGATATTGGGATTATAGGCCTCAAATTCTTCCAACAATTGCCTGGTTTCGATTTGAAGTCGCTTGAATTCCGGCGGAAAACTTCCCTTTAAAAAGACGTCGATCACTATGGGGGATCTCACCTGGTCTATAAGAGTTTTGGCAGCAGGAGAAAGTGTGAAGCGCTTTTCCCGGGTTAAATCAAACCTTTGATGAAATATTGACCCAAGGAGATTGACCAGGAAGAGCCCGAGAATTAAAATTAAAAGGTATTTGTATGTAACCGACTTTTTCAAATCCTAGGTTTTATTTTTATTAGACGCGATTGTGAAATAGGTTAAGGTCAGAAATAAAATCACCAGGCTCAAAAAATAAATCAGATCTCTGGAATCCACAACCCCCCGGCTCATACTATTATAGTGATAACTAATCCCCAGGGCTTCCATTGTATAAGCATGCTCTTTAAAGAATTCATTACTGGCAAGCCCTTCAAAGGCAAAAAAGCCTATAAAACATAAAAAAACTGCGATTATAAATGCCGTAATCTGACTCTGGCTAAGTGCCGAGGCAAACAGCCCGATGGCAGAGTAAGAGGCTGCGAGCAGCAGAAGCCCAAAATAGGAGCCCAAAGTAGCCCCGATATCAAAATTACCTACAGGAGCCCCTAAATGGTAAATGGTGATCACATATAATATCGAAGGCAACAAGGAAAAGAATACCAATAGAAATGTCCCGAGGAACTTTCCCAAAACCAGGTTCCACAACCCAATTGGTTTGGTCAGCAGCAACTCCAGTGTGCCTTGTTTTTTCTCTTCTGAGAAACTTTTCATGGTAATCGCAGGGATGAGAAAGAGGAAAATCCAGGGAGCAAGATTAAAAAACGGACTTAAATCTGCAAAGCCATTGTCTAAAATATTATAGGTTCCGTTAAACACAAAAAGAAAAAGTCCGCAAACAGTTAAAAATACCCCTATCACAAGGTATCCCACAGGGGATGAGAAAAAGGACTGAATTTCTTTTTTTAATATTGCTGTCAACCTGTATTTTATTTAAAGTTTAAGGTCAAGTTCAAAATCCCTGCCCGGGGAACCGGGAAAGAACCCAAAACCATATTAGTTCGGAATCACCCCTCCTTACTCAACACACACTAATTTGTCAACGCTCCAGGCCTCGGGTTTTTGGTTGAAATATATTTTGGTGTCTGCCCATACCTCCTTGAAGAGGGATGAGTTACGGTAGTTTTCCAGGGCAGCCTGATCCGTCCAGTAACTATAGGTAAAAAACTGATTCGTATTATTTTTATCGCGGTATAATTCCAGAAGCATACAGCCTTGAAAACCTCTGATCAGGGTTTTGCGTTTTTCAAAATTCTGCAGGAAGGTTTCTATTTTATCTGGGTCAAACCCCATTTTGACAATTCGTACTAACATTTTATTCAAAATTTATGGTGATGGTATCCCTTAGTTCAAGTCCAAAAAGGGTGGATGCACTTCCAACGGTATGGGGATTGCTTTTATAAATAGCCAATTCAATAAACCCGGCCGAGTTGAAAATAGCCAGTTTTTTGCCGTCTTCTTCCCGCTTTTCCTTTTCAAGATTAAAATTGATCGCATCACTATAGTTTTCGAAAACCTCCTGGAAACGTGCTGTACGTGCATTTATAATGTACTTTCTTGCTTTGCCAGCACTCTCAAAAAGTTTTCTGGAAATATTGGTGACAATATTTCCGTAATTGTCAATATAGAGTACATGCCCTATTATTTGGTTTTTTTCAGAATTTAAAACTGGCTCAATCTCCTTTAAATACCTGATGTTTTCAATTGTTTTCCCTATGACTTCCAGGGTACCTCCGCGAGCAAGGTGGCAGGCCACCCTGACAAAAACTTCCAATACCGGAAAATTGCTTTCTACAATTTTAGGTAAGTTGACCTCTACAATTTTTTCCGGATTAATTTCTGAAGCGATTAAGGAGAGGATTCCATTATTTGCGCAAATAAAATAATGGCCGTCCAACATAACCGCGAGGTGTTTGTTCTCAGGGGTCAACTCTGAATCGATCCCAATTATATGAATGGTCCCTTTTGGGAAACATTTGTAGGCATTTTTTATAATATAAGAAGCCTCGGTAATGTGAAAAGGGGAAATGGAATGTGAAATATCTACAATGCGCACATCGGTCAATTCCGAATAAATAGATCCTTTAACAGCTCCGACAAAATGATCTTTTTCTCCAAAATCGGTTGTTAAAGTGATAATAGCCATGTGCGGTTGTTAATGTATTTTTCAGGTTTTGATGCGTAATTCTGTATGAATTTATAACAAGGGCGAAGTTAAATTTATTTCATCCAAGTTCTGTCAAATTAACAGAAAAAATCTGGAATTACCTTAAAAACAAAAATGAGAATTTTTGTGTGGTTAAAGCAATTTTGATATCTTTAAAAAAACAAATTAACCTTAATCTATCCTCTATTGAACGAACTGATCATAGAACTTGCCGAAATTAGTCCAAGAGAATTTTTTGGACATAAAAATGAACACATAGAACTTCTTAAAAGGTATTTTCCCAAACTCAAAATCGTTGCCCGTGGCAGCCGTATAATGGTATATGGCGATGATGAACTGCTCGAGGAATTTGACAAGAGTTTCGCCTTGCTGATGAAATATTTTGAAAAATTCAACATGCTGGACGAAAATGTGATAGAAGGTGTTCTTAGCGGCAACAAGAAGGAAGTTGACGCTGCAACCCCTTCAAGTGGGGAGATTTTGGTACATGGGGTAGGGGGGAAATTGATAAAAGCCTTAACTGCCAACCAGAGAAAAATGGTAGAGTTGATAAATAAAAACGATATGGTTTTTGCCATTGGTCCTGCGGGAACCGGGAAAACGTATACCAGTGTGGCCTTGGCTGTAAAATCCCTGAAGGAAAAACAGGTCAAAAGAATTATCCTAACCAGGCCTGCGGTTGAAGCAGGGGAAAATCTGGGTTTTCTCCCGGGGGATTTAAAGGAAAAATTAGACCCATATATGCAACCACTCTACGATGCTCTAAGGGATATGATCCCCCATGAAAAGTTGGAGGCCTACTTGGAAAAAGGGGTGATTCAAATAGCTCCCCTGGCTTTTATGCGGGGAAGAACCCTTGATCACGCCTTTGTAATCCTGGATGAAGGCCAGAATACTACCCATTCACAAATGAAAATGTTTTTGACCCGGATGGGGAAAAGTGCAAAATTTATGATTACCGGGGATCCAGGCCAAATTGATTTGCCCAGAAGAGTTACCTCCGGATTAAAAGAAGCGCTGTTGGTGCTTAAAGATGTAAAAGGGATCGGAGTGGTTACCCTGGACGATAAAGATTTGATTCGCCACCGACTTGTCAACAGTATTATCGCTGCTTACAAAGAAATAGAGCACGCGGAGTAAAAAATTAAATCAGAAAACTTAAATTTGAAAAAAATTTCAGGAAAGGAGGTAGAAATAATCAAAAACTATTTTCCTGGAAGCAAAGCTGATATCCGATCATTATAACTTTTAGTTTAGAATTTAAAATAGATTATGAAGAATACCATTACAGATACAAATTTTAATTTCCCGGGACAATTATCGGTTTATAAAGGAAAGGTGCGCGAGGTATATCATCTTGAAGGGGATCTTTTGGTGATGATCGCAACTGACAGGCTTTCTGCCTTTGATGTGGTGATGCCAAAGGGAATTCCGTATAAGGGACAAATTTTAAATCAGATTGCCACTCAAATGATGGAGGCAACCAGTGAGATAGTTCCAAATTGGTTGACAGCCACCCCAGATCCCAATGTTGCTGTAGGGATAAAATGTGAACCTTTTAAGGTGGAGATGGTTATCCGCGGGTATCTCTCAGGTCATGCTGCCCGGGAATACAAGGCTGGGAAGCGAATGTTGTGCGGGGTGAAAATGCCGGAGGGAATGAAGGAAAACAGTAAATTTCCTGAACCTATAATCACTCCGGCTACCAAAGCCGAGATGGGCGATCACGACGAGGATATCTCCAAAGAAGACATTGTTAAAAGGGGAATTGTATCTAAAGAAGATTATGAGGTTCTGGAAGATTACACAAAAAAACTCTTTGACTTCGGAACAAAAATATCCGCTTCCCGCGGGTTGATCCTGGTGGATACCAAATATGAATTCGGAAAAACATCTGACGGAAAAATTGTGCTGATTGATGAGATCCACACCCCGGACTCTTCCCGGTATTTTTATGCCGATGGATACAAGGAGCGTCAGGATAGGGGAGAAGCCCAAAAACAACTTTCCAAGGAATTCGTAAGGCAATGGCTAATCGAGCAGGGCTTTCAGGGCCTTGACGGACAAAAAGTCCCCGAGATGAGCGATCAATATATAGAATCGGTTTCTGAAAGGTATATTGAATTGTATGAAAAAATAACAGGAACTAATTTTGTTAAAGCTGACCTGTCTGATATGGAAAGCCGGATAGAAAAAAATGTATTGAACTATTTAAATGCAATAAAATAAACTCAGCTAAATCTTTTGAGCTGAGAATACCGAACAAAATCTATATAAAACAGGGTCGGAAGGATAGGCTTGCCTATTTCTCCGGCCCATTTTCTTCCCAAATAGGGCAGGCCAGCTGCCCTGTGATTCATGGGGGGGGTGCCCTGATCTGAATTCGACCGTATTTTAAATGTTTTTTTTTCCGTGGTTATCCTGGCTGGGTATAATAGCCTATTTGATATGGTTCCTTATGCGCACAAGTATGAGCGTTCCCCGCTCAATACGGGCATTTTTACTTTCGGAGGTATAAACCTGTTGTTCGTTGTTTTTGTGAAGCTTTTTTTTAAAAATTCCATATTTCAAGGCTATCAAATTCTCAGCTCATTTTAAATTCTATTAGTGATATACCGAATAGGGATAGAAAAAAATAAGCAGCTTGCTTTTCTATCAACGGGTTTTAGGGAAATTTTCTGTGGTTCAACATTGTGCCAGGGAGATCTCGAGATTTCTGCGGCAGATTGTAAACTTCTCATTTTTGAGTTGGACAGCCTAGAAATAGCTGAAAAACAAACTTTCAGTTCAGGAGCCAGGATAGAAGCCTGAAGTGAAGGGATACAGGTAAAAATTAAAGCAAGGGAGAAAACTTGGGAAATGCAGGAACAAGAGGATAGCAGGAATTAGCTCAGGTACTGCCAATAAAAAAACGGTTTAAAAGCTCCCTGTATAAGGAGCATTTAAACCGCTGTGAGATTTAATTTTGGGATAATTTAGTCAAAATAACTAAAGGTATCTCCCTCTTTGATTTGAAGTAAACTCTCGTAAATCAACCTGATCACATTTTCCACATCTGTTTTGTGAACCATCTCCACAGTGGTATGCATATAACGGAGCGGTAAGGAAATAAGTGCGGAAGCGACCCCGCCATTGCTGTAGGCAAATGCATCGGTATCGGTTCCCGTCATG
>JBGSWA010000448.1:0-12887 GCA_041752645.1 Gillisia sp.
CTCCACAGATCCATCCTGAGGTGTATCATAGGCAAAAAGAATTTTCTTCATTCCATTAAAAGAAGCACCCCTGGGCACGGCAAGCACCGGAAATTTATACCGCATCATCGCCGAGGTGGTAGTATTCCCGAATACATCCTGGGCTACAGATCTGGATGCCATGCCCATCACAATAAGATCTGCATGGTATTTTGTGAATAAATCCCCCAATTCCTCTTCCACTTCCCTCATCAGCCTGGATTCAAACCCCACCTCAATGTCATATTCTGCAATCAGTTTTGAGGCCCTCCGGCTTAACAGGCCTTTATTCTTTTCTTCCAAGGCTGCAATACTGCTTGCAGGGAGAAGGGAATTGGATAAATGTAAAGGGATATTGAAGGTGTTAAACAAGATGAGCTTTGCATCCATTTTTTTTGCTAAAGGGCCGGCAAATTCAAGTGCATTTTCAGCTTCTTCAGAAAAATCGGTCGCAATAATTATTGTTTTCATAGGTGATATTTCTTGTTTTTAGTGTCTCTTTGGGGTAAATCGTTTATCCTCGCCTGGTTTGCCCCAGGTAATTTTCCCCCCATGGCATTAAGATAAGCAAGCCTTAGTTAGTAGGCAATCTTTTGAGGTACTTCCGTCTTCTATTCATCACCTTTTACCTGGTTATTCATGTTCTTTGAGGTTTCCGGGAACATTTATGGCCTGTTCACAACGCTAATTTAAAGAAACACCTTAAAATCTGAGAGAGGAAACTTCCAGCCAAAAATAAAAATGTCCCGAAAATTTCTGCCCGAACCATTTATATCAGGTTTGTGGGTATTCTCGTTTTTGTCCCCTTAGCATTATATTTCACCTGTTTACGGAAAACCGTAATGATTTTATATTAAATGCGGGTAAATTTACCAAGGATACATCCTTTGAGAATAAAATTTCTCATCCGGAATTTATTGGTTCCGATTTTCCGGTGCCCCCCAGGATCCAATCCTCCCTGATGCATATAGGAGATCCTGGAGCCTCAAAAAAAATGACCTTTCCAATCAAAGTAACCTGAAAATTATACAAAATATGATCCTATCAAATTTATTAGCCAATTTTAAAACCCTGGAAAAAAATGGATTTTATTCTATGGCCAAGATTGAACTTTGGATGCAACAGACGCGGCCTGTTTACCTGGAACTAAGCCATGAGCTTCCGGGTAACTATTGGCAAGGGAATAGCTATGAAGGGGCTTTCCTGGATTTTTATAAAGTTCTGGAAAGAATATTGGGCTATCATCAAAAAGAGGGGTACCTCCAGAATGAACTGGAATTTATCGAGGGTTTCGATAAAAATTCGGGAGTAATAATTGAATGGCTTAAGAAAAATGAGAAACTGGCCCTTGACGAATTCGGTTCCTTCTGGTGTGAATGGCTGGATGAAAATTTTGAGACCATCTCCCTTTCTTTCCTGCATTTTAAGGAATTCAACGTTTGCCTCCAGGGAAAGGAATTCAAAAATACAATTCAGTTCCTTTCAACCTTCGACAAACTCTACTGGGAATCTGAATTGGTGAAAAATAAAATAAAATAATAACAATAAACTTTGAATCTCATGCCCAACCACATCCTGGACTTTAAGCATTCCTATCCCATCAGGTTTTGGATCCTCCTGCTTCTTGTCCTGCTGAGCTTTTTTGCGTTTACGTATTTATTGAAAGTAGTCAGGAGCAATTACAAATTACACCGGAAGTTAAAATCAACAAAAAAGATCAAAAAAAAAGGCTGAATACTTCGATTTTAGTTAAAACCTTATCTGACATATACCTACAGATCACTCTTTTGGACTCAGCGCTCAGAACCCCGCTACAAGGCATATTTTCGATCCATTTCTCCCTGTACTTTTCTCACCAGGTAACTTTATGATAAATTCAACAGCTACCAATTGCTATTTTATTTAATTTGGCCTTAAATTTTAAATCCCAACCCAGATGAAATGGCAAGGCAGAAGACAAAGCAGCAATGTTGATGATCGAAGAGGTAAATCCACCGGTGGTAAAATTGCTGTGGGAGGAGGTATTATTGGGCTTATTTTTTTGGCAATCCAGCTGTTTTCAGGAGGAGATACCACGGAGATCCTCAACCAGTTACAGGATCAGATCCCTGCAACAACACAGGCCAGGGAACTCTCTGCGCAAGAGAAAGAACTGGGGGGTTTTGCCTCCACCGTGCTCGCGGATACCGAGGATGTCTGGAATGAACTTTTCGCCCAAAACGGAGCCGATTACAGGGAACCGGGAATGGTTTTGTTCAGCGATGCGGTAAGCACTGCCTGTGGTGGAGCTTCCTCGGCCTCCGGCCCATTTTACTGCCCGGGGGATGAAAAGGTGTATATGGACCTCAGGTTTTTTGAAGAACTGCGTACCCGTTTTGGAGCTGAAGGTGGGGATTTTGCCATTGCCTATGTAATCGCTCACGAGGTAGGGCATCACGTGCAACAACTACTGGGTACCGCCGGAAAGGTCAGGGAGTTGCAGCAGGGAATACCCCAGAGTGAAGCCAACGAATTATCGGTTGCCCTTGAGTTACAGGCCGATTTTTACGCCGGGGTTTGGGCACATCACAACAGGGAATATTTGGAGGAAGGAGATATTGAGGAAGCATTGAGCGCGGCCAATGCGGTGGGAGATGATGCCATCCAAAAACAAACCTCTGGCAGGATAGTCCCCGATGCTTTTACCCATGGTACTTCAAAACAACGTATGGACTGGTTTAAAAAAGGCTATAATTCGGGAGACCTATCAAAGGGCGATACCTTCGCCGGATTACAAAACTAAAAAGCCCCCCCTGAGGAAATCTTGGGCTTCAAAAATAAATTTTGATCGAGGAATGTAATTGTTGAATTGATCCTGAATCCTGAATTTTTTAATTCGGGAGTTCCCTATATAGCTGCTCGATGGTATCTTTCCCATGCCTGCGCTCCAATTTTCGGATTATAAAATGTCCGGTTGCCATATCCTGGAAATGATTTATAAAAATTGTGTTCAGGGCGGCCCCGCTAATTGCACCTAGAATCGGCACGGCCTGTGCAGCGGCTTTTTCGCTGACCTGGATCCCGAAGCGACTGGATATATTGGCAAAAAATCGTACCAGTACAGGCGCGCCTTCCTCGACAATCCCCCTTCTGGCGATAAATTCCGCGGCCTCCTGTAAGGATTTCGTCAATAATGCCCGAGTAAGGTAATATCCACTCTCGGTACTGTCATCTGAACCGGATTTACCCCCTAAGGCCAACACCTGCATGCATTCCAGTTTAGTCTCCACATTCTGAACAGACTCTCCCTGGGACCGCGCAATATCGGCAATCGACCGGAGCATAAGGGTCGTGGAAACAGGGATTTCCACGGCCAGGCCCGCAAACCCAAAGAAACCGCCAAGCCCGCCGGAGGCAGCCACAGCCAGCTTATGCCACCCATTTGAGGTCTTCTTCCCCGGCTGATCCTTCACTGTAAAAAGTGCTGCCTCTGAGGATTTTTTAATGGCAGAGTGCGTGATTCTCACCACCTGTTCATTCCAGTTCTTGGGGAGCATCTCAAATCCTTTTTCGATTGGCATTCCAATATAATTGGTAATCCTTGCCGCAAGCCCGGGATTTTCCAACAATTTTTTCGCCCTTCGGAGTTCCTCCCTGTCTCTATCAGAAATTTCTTTTTTCATTGAAATTATTTAATTGGGTATTAATTTACTTTACAGGAATTCTCTATACAAAAAGAAGGCCTCTTCCTGATAATGCCAGAAAGGGCAGATGCTCTTCCTTTCAAATACCTTTAAAGTTAGGGAAAAAATTTCGCATTTGAGATTTCTCCCTCAATTATCGAGCAACATTTGCTGTGGCTCCCCCCCGGGCTCAGAAAAATCAAACTCGACCCATATCGGGAGGTGATCGGAGATCCTTCTGGCGGAGGCCATATCCGGAAAACTCTCATAAATAAGGACTAGCCCGGAGCTTTGTATCTGAGCGGCATTGGCATTGTAAAAGATATTGTCAACTTCTGAGGCCAGGCATTCCCCTGCGACACAATGCATCTTCATCGTTGTTTTCTGGTCCGTAAATACGGGGGTATACCCCATTTTCCTGAGCGGATTAAAAACGCTGTGGCTTTGCGGCAGGTTAAAATCCCCCAGGAAGATCAGGTTCTTATCCGGATATAGCCCCGGCAGGAATTTAAAGTATTTGATCTCGGTTTCAGGTTGTTTTTTCTTTGGAATGGCGTGAAAACTCACCAGGGTAAATTCGGTGCCCTTATAGCTGAAATTCATTAAATAGGGCTCCCGGTCAATCTGGTGAAGAAAATTTTGCTCCAGCCAGGCCTGCTGCACTTTTTTAACCTTACTCGGTTTCCAAAGATATGCATATCGCTCGGTGCCATAGGGCTTGCTCAGGGTGGGATCGCTTATCACATAATCCCATTTTGAGCCTTTCCTGTTGAGTTCATCGGCCAGGCGTGCCACCCCCTGGGCTCCCCCATAACCTGCCACGACTTCCTGAATGGCGATGATATCAAATTCCTTCAGGGTATTGGCAATGAAATTTAGTTCCTGATCTGATTTTGTCTTCCCGAAATTCTGAAGATTCCAGGAGCTGATTTTAACCTGGGCACCTCCCGAGGCACTCCAAAGAACAAGAAAAAGAAGGAGAAATACTGTTTTAAAAAATCTAAGTGGGGGGAATTTCATTGAAACGGATTAGTTGAGAAAAAAAATAGTGTTTGCTGGGAAAAGCATAGGGTGCTATCAGCAAAGATCAGCTATTACAACCTTATCCAAACCCATTTTATAAAATATTCCTGCATTGGCCCCTTAATAAATGATGAAATAAGGTATTGTTTGTCTATTGAGGCAGAAAAGAAAAGACTGATAAAAAATCCAGAATTCCCCGTTAAAAAGGACCAAATCCAGTTTCTTTTGATAATTTTGCCGTTCAAAATTTTTAGATGCAAATTACAGGAAAACGCTATCAGGATTATTCGTCATTTATCAAATTAAACTTTGGGGAAAGAGTTCAAAAAATATCATTGGATGTAGGATTTACCTGTCCCAACAGGGATGGTTCAAAGGGGTATGGGGGCTGTACTTACTGCAACAACGATTCCTTCAACCCGGGTTATAGCGAACCTGGAAAAAGCATTACCCAACAATTGGGACAAGGGATCACTATTTTTGAAAAAAGACACAAATATAAAAATTACTTCGCCTATTTCCAGGCATATACCAATACCTTTTCGGATATTGAATCTCTCAAAAAAATGTACGAGGAAGCCTTGGCCTTCCC
The DNA here is from genome assembly GCA_041752645.1 of Gillisia sp. Classification (GTDB taxonomy): domain Bacteria; phylum Bacteroidota; class Bacteroidia; order Flavobacteriales; family Flavobacteriaceae; genus Gillisia. Next base: position 5,296 of record JBGSWA010000448.1, read on the forward strand.
CCAGGTAATAGGCCTGATCATCGGGACGCGACCCGATTGCATCACAGAGGAACTTATTGATTATTTGTCCTTTTTATCTAAAAAACACTTCGTTTCCCTGGAATTTGGGGTTGAGAGCACCCTGAATAGAACCCTGCTGACAATTAACAGATGCCATACTTTTGAAGAATCCATCGCTGCCTATGAACAATGTGCAAATAAAGGCATTCATCTCGGGGCTCATTTAATCCTTGGCCTGCCCGGGGAAACCAGGGCGGAGCTTCTGAATCACGCCAGGGAGATCTCCAAACTTCCTATTGAAACCCTGAAAATGCATCACCTGCAAATTGTAAAACAGACCGTGATGGCGGTTCAGTACAAAAGAAATCCGGAGAATTTTGAGCTGTTCTCCTCTGAAGACTATATAGATTTTATTAGCGATTTCATCGGCTTGTTAAGACCGGATATCAGCCTTGAACGCTTTGCGAGTGAAGCTCCCTACGAGCTGCTACTCGCCCCGAAATGGAATCAAATGAAGAATTTTGAGGTTGTTGCCAAAATTGACCAGAAACTGGCAAAAAAAAACACCTGGCAGGGGAAATATTATAAGGAATAACCCGTGGGTGTTCCTTAGTTTCGAATGCCCAAAAATCCCTGAAGTATGTTTTTTTTAAACCTTGAGGCTTTTTGCAGGCTCCGGCCCCTGGGAGAACTCAGGGGTTTATCAGGAGCATTTTTCTTGTATAGTCGCAGGGTATCCCTTAATTTTTATTGAGCTGTTCCTCCCGGACTATTTCCTCAATTGAAATCCCGCCAATCAGGACATCCTTTAAAACGGCCTCTCCCTCCTTGATCATTACAAGGGCATAGGTTACTCCGCTGGAATCCTGCAAGGAGCGATTGTAAGCCTTTTCAGCATCCTTGGCCTTGAATTCCCCCATATAAAACCTCTGGAAGGGGTAATTGAGGAGCAAGGTTACATCACGATCCATTTCATCTGGATCCATCAAGCTCAATGTTGTTTTTAAGTAATCCTTTGTGCCTGAAGGTTCCTCTTTTGAAATACTAAATATCCTGGCAAAGCCATTGTCATCTTTATAAAATGTAACAAAGAGCGTTTCTCTATCGGCCCAGTACCCATTGTCTCTCACCTCTTGGGTGTTGTCCAGGTAATTCAGGGTGATATACCTGCCTCTAAAGGGGTCGCTGGGATCTATGGGGGCGGTTCTGAATTTAAATGCTGTGCCGGATTCCAGCACCTCTTCCCGGTCAAAGATCATTTTAGCGGGTACCAATACCTGGGCTAACGCGACAAGGCTAAAAAAGAACAATAACATTTTCCGGTTACCCATTTATTTTTCTTTTTTTAAGCATCCGGTAATTCGTCGCAAAGAATCCAACTCCAATCAAAACAAATAAAATTCCCCTGAGGATAAAACTCAGGTCAGTATCGAAAAACCTGCACAGGATCAGGGCGGTAATGCATAGTAAGCCAAAATTCACGATTCCCAAATGATCCTTTTTAACCCCTTCCCTTATTTTAAATATCCCGATCACAAAAACTAGAACATTTATAAGGACCATCACCACACCCCAGATTATCCCCAGCATAAAAATTGGAATAAAAAGACCAAAAACAGTATCCAGGATATCAATTTCTAACTGTTTATAGAATAGCGCCACCAGGGCCACCCCTGTGAGAATAACAGCACTGATAAATTCCAGGGAACCCAATGAAAAGCTATAAAATAAATCGCCGGATCTTAAATCCATCCAGAACCAATCAAAACTCAGGGCGAGCAGCAATCCCATTGTACCCAGGGAACCCACTATTTTGTAGGCGCTTCTCAGGGGGTTTTGCACATAGAAAAACCGGGAATTTCCAAGGAGCTGGAACAATCCAAAAAGACTGAAATATGAAATATACATCAACTCCCCGGATGTATCGGCCAATGTTCCCAGGCTGAGCACTATGGAAAGCGGAAGCAACCAGTTGTGGAAGATCATAAAATTGCCTCTGGGATATTTTCTGTACAAATGATAATAATGAGGCAGGGCGCCCAGGAGCAATGCCCAGTAATAGTAGGTTTCGGAGGCGTGTTCCGACCAATAGCCTGTCTCACAGGCGTAATAGGTTATTCCTATCAGATAGAGCAAGGAAGCAACAGAGGATCTCATCAGGTAAATCAGAGGAAGGCAAAGCAGCATCCAGAGCAGCAGAAACGACCCGAGATTTCCCTGGATATTATATATCTGGCTTACAAGGCTCAGGACCGCGCCAACAGCGAAGAATAAAAAGGCGGTGGTGCTTTCTCTCCATACCACACTGTCCTGTTTTTTGATCAAGGTATAGCCGCAGAGCATTTGCCCGATAACAAGGGGAGCAAAGGCATAGGTTGTTTTTGTGATTTTGGAAAGTTCGTCCCAGTTATGGGCAATGATCAGGATGATCCCTAGTCCCACCAAAATTGCACCCAGAATTCCAAAAACTATAAAAAGACGATTGTTTGGCAATGCAGTCTTTTTCTCATAGTACTCACTAATTTTAAAGGCTACCTCCTCTGTAATTACCCCGGCATTGCGAAGTTCGTCGATGTCTTTTAAAATCTTCATGTGGTATTATAAATGTTACCCGGTTTAAAAAACTTTTATTGTACAATGTACCTTAAATTTGCCTGCTTTTAACTCCAGGAATGGCTCACAGGGAAAGGCCTTCCTGCTAATTCCGATGCAATCTAACCTATTTTTTTATACTTTCTTAAGAATCGCAGTCCCTTTCTACAAGCCTGTTCCATATCAATTACAGGATTTGAGAAGGCTCCGGTTTATAGGATCCCAGTCGGGGGGGGTATAAAATTGGCAGCTCCCCGGAATTCCTGCTTCCTAAGCCTGGTTTTTTTGTTTTATTTCCTGCTATTGCGCTCATAAAAGATTCTTAAATGCTTTTTTTCCATATTTTTAATGATTTATCTTTAATAGAGAAGGGGTCCTTTAGTTTGGAAAAAGTCTTTTATTCTATTATCAACTAGCTAAGGCTATGACTTTGACTTTGAAGGAAATCCTGATCGATTGTTGAAACCAGGAATCCCCGGCAGGGAAATTTGCAATCATCTTTTGAGCATACCATCGAAATAATCTGAGCCTCTATTGGAGCAGGCTCAAGAAGGTATTTATAAACTCAAATTCACACAAAAATGAAAACAGATCTTTTAATGAATTTTTGCATTGACAGGGAAAATAAAAAAATCGATGTAAAAAGAGAATTTGCAGCGCCACTTTCCAGGGTATGGGCTGCCTGGACACAAAGCAGGCTACTGGACCAATGGTGGGCCCCGAAACCCTGGAAGGCCAAAACCAAAACCATGAATTTTAAGGAAGGTGGATACTGGCTCTATGCAATGGAGGGACCGGATGGTACAAAACATTGGTCAAGGGCAGACTATAAGGAGATAATACCCCTAAAAAAATTTTCAGGTCGGGATGCATTCTGTGATGAAAAGGGAACCATTGACCCCGGCTTTCCCAGGTCCCTTTGGAGCGTTGAATTCATCGAAAACTCAAATTCAACCCTTGTTTCTGTTACCACCAAATATGGGGAGCTTTCTGATCTTGAAAAAACCCTTGAAATGGGCTTTAAAGAAGGATTTACGGCTGCCCTTGAAAATCTTGACCAAGGATTGAATTCGGGTTGGAAATGATTCCCTTCAATTTATCCAGGAAAATTGGCCTGGGAACCAGGAACCAGAGGGAGTACCTCATTTTATTAAAATAAGAAAGCCGCCATAGGGAGCGGCTTAGAAAGTTAGTTCATAAAATTAATTATCCTTCTGGGGAGGTACCAACTAAGCATTATCATGAAATGAACATTGTTCAAATAATACCTGACAAAACTAGTTTAGTTGAGGTTTTTGTTACATATGCAAGCCTCCATTGACAGCAATATCAGTTCCTGTAATATAACGGGCATCCTCTGAGGCCAAATAGGCAACGGCGGCGGCGATTTCCTCCGGAGTACCAAGCCGGCCCTGGGGCACTTGTGCGATTATTTTATCCCTGATTTCTTCACGGATTTCCATGACCATGGAGGTAGCGATATAACCGGGGGAAACTGTATTTACGGTAATTCCTTTTTTCGCCACTTCCAAGGCTAGGGATTTTGAAAATCCGTACATCCCCGATTTGGCTGCTGCATAGTTGCTTTGCCCGAATTGGCCTTTTTGTCCGTTGACAGAGGAAATACTGATGATCCTTCCCGCTCCCCTTGAAATCATTCCTTCTATTACAAGGCGTGAACAAATAAAAATACTGCTGAGATTCGTTTCAATTACTTCGAACCATTGCTGGGGGGCCATTTTATGTAAAGCTGCATCTCGTGTAATTCCCGCATTATTTACCAAAACATCTACCGGTCCAATTTCGTCATTTATTTCCCTGAACATTTTTTCTGCCGATTTAAAATTGGATATATCCCCCTGGACAATTTTTACATCAAGGCCCATTTTGAGTTGATCTTCCCTCCATTTTTTTGCCTCATCCCGCCATTTCATCGCCTTGGTAAAGTCTTTATAATTGGCTACAACGGTGTACCCATCTTTGTATAATCTTTCGCAAATAGCGGTACCTATTCCCCCTGTACCTCCTGTGATTAATGCTACTTTATTATTTTTTTGTCTCATGCTTTTTTGAAAATAAACTTAATTAATTTAGTTTTTTGATCGAACACCCCATTAATTTGAAGTAGGGTCCTCCTGCGAAAAATGTTCGCATTTTTCCATTACATATCTTCCCGGAGCAGGTTCTATCTTTTTATATTTAGCATTGCCTAAGGTTTTAGGTGCCGGAGTTTGTTTTCCGGATTTTTCAATAAGGCGATTGGTCCAGGGAACCCACCAACTTCCTTCTGAAAATTCAGCGGTTTTTTTCCAGGTTTCAAAGCCTTCGTTCAGTGTTCCATTGAGATAAACTCCATATTTATTTTTAGAGGGCGGATTGGTTACCCCCATAACATGCCCGGAACCTCCAAGAATGAATTCAACAGGTCCGCTAACGAGTTCCGTTGTTGTAAAGGTAGTTTGGGGAGGGGAAATATGGTCTTTTTGAAACCCGATTACATAAACCGGAATATCAATCTTACCAATATCAATGGGCGTTTTACAAATGCGCAATGCGTTTTTTCTGCTTAATTTATTTTCTAAAACCATCTGCCGCAAATAGTACAGATACATATTTGCCGGAAGGTTTGTATTGTCGTTTGTCCAGAAAAGCAAATCAAAGGGAGTAGGATCCTTTCCTTTCAAATAATTATTTACCACAAAATTCCAAATAAGGTCATTTGCCCTGATGAGGTTGTAGGCTTTTTCCATCTCCTCTCCCGGCATTATACCTTGCTTTGTTATTTCTCCACGCTCCAGTTTTTTTACCAGGGCATTGTCAATTACATCTCCCATGGGCCCAATATCTGAAAAGTCGATCATGCTGGCTAAAAAGGTGGCAGAATTAACCGGATTTTCCTCCGGATTTTTTCTAGTGGCGAGAATGGAAAGTGCGGTCCCGAGCAAAGTCCCCCCCAGGCAAAATCCCAGGGTATTTACTTTTTTGGATTTTGAAACGGTTTTTGCTATTTCTATGGCTTTTAAACATCCTTTCTCCACATAATCATCAAAACTTACGTGGCCCATTTTTGGCGTTGGGTTTTTCCAGGAAATGATGTAGGTGGTTATCCCTTGTTCCACAATAAATTTAATCAGGGAATTTTCCGGGCGTAGATCGAGTATATAAAATTTATTTATCCAGGGCGGAATAATTACCAGGGGAGTTTCGTATACATCTTTGGTGGTAGGGGAATATTGAATGAGCTGAATGAGTTCATTTTCATAAATAACCGAACCGGGTGAGGTAGCAATATTCTCGCCTATTTTAAATGCAGTCATATCAGTTTGCGAAATCCCACCCTTTTCAATATCTGCCATTAGATTTTTAAAGCCATCAATCAAACTTTGCCCGTTTGTTTGCTGAGCCAACTTTAGAACCTCCGGGTTTGTGGCAACAAAATTGGAGGGAGAAAAAGTATCTAAATATTGATTTGAATAAAAACCCAACTTCTTCTTAGTGCCATCATTAATTTCGGCATTTTCAATAATTTCATTCATCATCTTTGAAACCAGGAGATAGCTTTGTTTCACAAAATCAAAATGATAAGGAGCCTCATTCCATTCCGGGGCACTAAAACGTTTATCGTTTTGTTCTGGTTCAATCAAAGGGACATACTCCTTGGTTTTATCAAATTGAGCCTCCGTAATTCGTTTCCACAACTCCTGCTGGCTTTGCAAAAAAGTAAAGTACACATCCTGAATTTTTTTTGTCTCTTTAGGGTCCGCTGCCATCTTGCTCCCAAATTCTGTGAATGCCAGACCAATATCCCGACTATCATGAAGGTATCCGGATTTATTTTCCAGGTAGTCTTTCATAATTTTCTGACTTGCTTTTGTGATGCCTTCGGTTAATTCCTGAAGGTTGATTGAAGGTGTTTTTTCCATGAGGGGATACATTTTTAGACCTTTCCTAATTTTGAGCAAACAGGACATCGAGTGCTAAGTATGAGAAATACCTAATACTCCATATCCTGTTGCCTCAATTAAAAATAAATTTCAATTAGTTTTTTTTCTCATTTTGTTGATTCCATAGGCCCATTGCCCAATCGGTGATTCCATGTAAGCCCTTGTTTTGTATAGTGAACAAGGTCTCAATTTGAGCATTGATGTTATCCCCAAATTTTTGATTGAAATTTAATGCCAGGTTCGTATGCTTGTTATAGAAATCGAGCATTTCCCTGGTATTTTTAATTGTTAACTGTAATGAGGCCTCAAAATTTTCCTGAATTAAAGTCAACACTTTTTTAGGATTCTTGACATCAGCTCCCATGATGGCATCTATCAGTTTTAAATTAAAATCGACATTTATTTCCATTTGATTGGAATAGGAATTAATGATGCTATCCAAGGAATCTTCGGCAAGTTCTATCGATTTGCCAAAAGATTGTTTTATAGAATCTATGACTGTATCGTCAATTTCCTGGTTGTTCAATTTATCTTTTATAGAATCAAAGATCTTTTTATTGGAATCTACCGCAGAGTTCATGTTTTGCGTGTTTACATCAATAAATCCCCTAATGGTTTCTTTTGATATTTCCTTGGTTTCTAAAATGCTCTTTTGAAGGATATCAGCTTCTTCTTTAAATGAATTTTTCATTTTGTTTTATTTTTAGAAAATCCTTTTCATTTTTTGGATTCTGTTGGATTATAATTGTTTAATAATTCTGACCAAAGTTTAAAATTATTCTGAGCCATGGTGTTCATGTTTTTATTCAAATCATCCAGCATCTTTTTGTTTAATTCTGTGGAGGGAGTTTTAAGTTTAGCATAAGAATTTACAATTTCCTGCATCGTTTCTTTTGACTTTTTAAAATTTGCCTCAATCTCCTTCTTCGATTTTTCAAAGCCCGGGCTGAAGGCTGTTTTTGAAGAATCAAATTGTTTGGTTATCGCGTCAAAAGAACTTTTATTTACGGTGGTAACCAGATCCATTTGCTTGTTGAAATTCTCCGTCATGGTATT
>JBGSWA010000449.1:0-5062 GCA_041752645.1 Gillisia sp.
GTTGTTATCCAGAATTCGCTAACAAGAAAAAAATGATGTTCGAAAAAGATGGAATCGAAATACCATATAATGAAAAAATCCAGGAGATTTTATTAAAAATAGAAAAAATTCATCAGTATAAAAGTAATTACACTACCGCAAACTTCTTTTTAAATAAGATTGAAAAGCATCTAAAAATCAAAGGCATCTATAATATGAAAAAAAAATTTAGTTATGGTGATATAAAAAAAACACACGAAGCATTCTTTTTAAAATGTCCAAACTGTGGTAATGAGTATGAAAATGTATCCTCAAATTGGGCTTTAGCTAAAATTGGTTCAAATAATGATGATTACTATTTAGTCTGTTCAACATGTAAAGGAGAACCATCCAATGATTGGCTTGAAAATTGAAGCAGTTAATTTAGAATCGATTCTACCTTTATATAAAGTAAGCAACAACAAAGTTTCAAATTTGATAGATATATCATTCGATAAAATCACCTCAACTACAGAAATTTATATTAATAGCTTAGAAAATCAGGATGATTTAATAGATCTTTCTGTTGATGAATACAATAATGAATTTTGTGATTTGATAGAAGGATATGAAGGTGATGAAAAATTATTTATTCACAAAGTAAAAGAAAGAAATTATAGCTTTATGAAAAAATGCAAGGAATTGTATGCGCAAAAGGATAAATACTTGCATTGTGAGATTTGTAATTTTAGTTTTTATGAAAGGTATGGAGAGATTGGATTAAATTTTATAGAAGGTCATCATATATACCCAATAGCAGAACTAACAGAAGAAACTAAAATGAAGTCTACAGATATAATAATGATTTGCTCAAATTGCCATAAAATGATACATAGACAATATCCATGTTTAACACAAGATAATCTCAGAGAAATTATCTTACACCCCCCCTTATAGATAAATTGCAATTTATCAGTGTCATATCTTTTTAAACTTTGGTACCATCAATACACAGATGGCATCAGAGTTCTTTTTTTTAGCATTCTGAAATCTAAATTATCTTGGAAGCACGTCATTAAAGGGTGCTTTTTTTCAACTTTGAAGTGTTTTAGTACTTGATATTGTGTATAATTAAAAATATAGTCAATTTTTTCAGGAGAAAGAAGTGGGACAATAAAAAGTCCCACTTACAAAGGTCATGGAGACCTTAAATTATAGCCAGAAGGCTTAAAACAAGGAGAAAGATCATGGCAAAAAATGTAACACCTCCAAACAAGTGTCCAAAATGCAAAATGATAGGAACAATGGAAATGGTGAGCGAACGTCAAGGAGGAATAAGCGGAGGTAAAGCAGCTTTAGGGGCAGTCCTACTTGGCCCGATTGGATTAATCGGTGGAGCATTAGGGAAGAAAAAAGTGATGTTCCAATGTAGTAACTGCGGATATGTTGTGGAAAAATAAAAAATGGATAAAAAATGGCATGAAAAATACATGAAACTGGAAAGATACAAGAAAATCCCGGCAAGTTTAAAATTGATGGATCAGTGGGTGTGTTTTAGTCTAGAATATGGAGAAAAAGGTGAAAAAAACAAGATTCCTAAGGATCCAAAAACAGGGCAAATTGCAAAAGTAAATGAACCCACAACATGGAGCGACTACAAAACCGCCGTGAATGGCGTTAAAAAGCATGGCTTTGATGGTATTAGCTTTGCGCTTACTAATGGCATTTTTGGCGTAGATGTAGACCACGCTATCATTGATGGAAAGTTAACTCAGGAAATCCGTGACATTATAACCACCCTGGACAGTTACTCAGAAATTAACTCTTCAATGACAGGCGAGCACATATTATGTAAGGGTGAAATACCAGATGGAGCCAGAAGAAAAGGGAACATAGAAATATATAATGCAGGACGCTTCTTTACAGTCACCGGGGACTCTTTCTCAAATCAAGAAGTCGAGGAACGAACAGCCCAGGCAAAAATCATTCATGCCAAATATTTAGCAAAAGAAGAATCCACAGGTTCGACCACCTGTCAACCGCAGGAATTAACCTTGACAGATAGTGAACTTATAAATAAGGCGTGTAGTGCTAAAAATGGACCCTTATTCAAGATTTTATGGAATGGAGATATAACCGAACACGGCGGCGATCACAGCGCAGCAGATCAGACCCTATGGAATTTAGCAGATCAGGCCCTATGTAATTTATTGGCATACTGGACAAATGGCAACGGGTACAGAATGGACACTCTTTTTAAACAATCAGGATTAATGCGGGATAAATGGAATGAAAAGCATGGAGCAGACACCTATGGAAATATGACAATAAAAAAAGCTTTAGACGATTTTACATCGTATCAAGCCCCGGATTATAGTATTCAACAAAAATAAAAGACGGCCTCAAGTGCAACAACACCGTAAACCGTCAATAGTATAGAATCTGAAATACCATTATCTCAGAGCAAACCCCGGTCGGAATTCAAACCAGGCACCCCAAAGGATTTAGAAATCATTCGACTTTATGAAAAGGCCCACCCGTACCAAAAGGAGCCGGACAAAAATGGAAAGCTGGAAATCCTTATAAGCGTAAAGAGTGAAAAATAATAGCACCGGGCCTTAAATGGGCTAGGTGCTATTTTATTTACAGAGTATACGATAGGCCACAGTCTATCAATACGATTTAAAACTTTATAATTATGTACCAAATGAGTACTTAGTGTCATAACTTTTAAGTATTGACACTGGTAAAGTAATGACGTATAATAGCGGCATTGAATGGTGTCAAAACTTAGTGTCGAAATGCAAGGAGGTATTTACTATGATTTATGGATATTCACGTGTCAGTACAAAAGGGCAAATGACGGATGGAAATAGTTTAGAGGTTCAAAAAAATCAGTTAAAAGAAAATGGTGCTGTAGAAATATTTACGGACAGTTTTACAGGGACTAAATTTAACAGACCTCAATTAGATATATTGCTTGCCAAACTTAATCCTGGTGATACGTTAATTGTTACCAAACTTGATCGAGTGGCAAGAAGCTTAAGCCAGGGTAGCAAATTAATTAATGATCTTCTAATTAGAGATGTAAAGATAAATATTTTAAATATTGGAATTATGGATAATACACCATCCTCAAAACTTATCAGAAATATATTTTTTTCATTTGCTGAATTTGAACGTGATATGATTGTTGAAAGAACTCAGGAAGGTAAAGCCGCAGCTAAAGAAAAAGAAGGCTTCACTGAAGGTCGACCAAAAAAGTATAACAAGGCTCAGGTTGCACATGCTCTGGCATTACTTGACTTCAATAGTTATAAAGAAGTTGCGAATCTTACAGGCATAAGCAAGTCCACATTGATAAGAGCAAAACAAAAAGTTAAAGGATATGAGAGTAAATAAAAATAGCACAATAGGTTAATAATACTATATAATCTGAGGAGTTATAGAACCATCGCAGCTGTGGCTTATAAAAAGAAAACAGAATCTTTCTACGTCATGTTATCCACAGATGTAAATTCATACGCTTTAAAAAAGAATAATATAGTTGCATATTCTATTTTAGTGAAAATAAATATGAAACTTCAGTTGTTACTTACTATTCTGTCGATGACATTTTGACACAGTTTGTGAAATAATATTAATCAAAGGAGATCAAGCATGAGCATGACTGAGACTCAATTTGAAAACAAATTAATCGAGTATATCACCAGCGGGACAATTACAAGTCCTGATGTGGGATTATCAACAAAGCCGGCAAGCTATGTGGTTAAAACGAAGCTATGGCAATACGTGCCGGCGATCAAAAACACTGAGTCTTTATGGCAAAATTTCAAAAAAATTCTGGAACAGCATAATCAGCACGTCCTGGATCAGCCACTCAGTATCGTAGAATTTGGCCAAGTCAAACGGATCATCACAGAGCTGCGCACGCCGTATGCTGCCGGTCAATTCTTATATGGACTGAACGGTGTCTCTCAAATCGAAATTAATTTAGATGATGGTCGTCATGTCTTTTTAACTGTATTTGACCAAAAGCAAATTGGTGCCGGGGATACGATCTATCAGGTTGTGAATCAAATTGAACGCCCGGCTGTGATTACCGGGAAACAAAACCGCCGGTTTGATGTAACATTGTTAATTAATGGCTTGCCGATCATCCAGATCGAAGCAAAACATGATACCCATGACGTCTATGAAGCGCTAAACCAAATGCATCAATACGCTGATGAAAATCAGTATCGGGACATCTTCTCGACCTTACAGATTTTAGTTGCTATTACGCCCCATAACGTCAAATATATGGCCAATACTCTGGCTGCTAATTTTAATAAAGATTTTGCCTTTAACTGGCAGCGTAGAGATGATAACACGATTGTTCGCCACTGGAAAGAGTTTGCCGATTCGATGCTAAGCATTCCGATGGCACACCAGATGGCGACAAATTATATGATCTTAGACGGCACTAAAAATAAGCAAATGCTTAAAGTAATGCGACCGTATCAGGTTTATGCCACTCAAAAAGTCATTGACGGCATCAAGCAGGTTGATTTTGAATCCGGCAATAAAAAAGTAGGCTACATCTGGCACACCACCGGTTCCGGCAAAACGATTACGAGCTTTAAAACAGCCTGGTTAGCCAGCCGGATGCCGAATGTCGACAAAGTAGTCTTCGTTGTGGATCGTATTGCCCTGACCAAACAGACTGGAGAAAACTACAAAGCCTATGACCCGGATGGTGATGTGGGGGATGTGACCAACATGGGGAGTGTGCAGGGGACGACAAGCACCACCGATCTGAGTCGCCAATTAAAACGCAAAGGCTGCCAAATTATTGTCACCTCGGTTCAAAAATTAGGCACGCTGGTTAATCGTAAGAATTTTATATCACCGGATAAAAATATTGTTTTTATTGTCGATGAAGCCCATCGAAGTACTGGTGGTGAAAATTTTGCAACGATCCAAAAAGCCTTTAAGCGCTCCGTCTGGGTTGGTTACACGGGGACACCGATGTTTGATGAAACGACGATGGGGTTGCGCACCGAAGATATTTTCGGACCGTTACTGCATGCGTATACGATTCGGGAAGCAATTGCAGATCGTA
>JBGSWA010000450.1:0-15946 GCA_041752645.1 Gillisia sp.
TTCCCTCTAATCCGCTCTACTGGCTTACAAATAAACAACCTAAAATCTACGCGATAAATAATAATTATTCCGATTATCAATTGGACGGATTGGTCTCAAAATATAATAAATTGAAAGGAGCGGAAAACAAATTATTTACTATAAAATCTGCGGAATATTTAATCTGGCGTTATGAAAAGAACCCTCTACAAGAATATGAGGTAAAGGCGGGTAAAGATTTCTATTTAACAGGATATATAAAAGAGCATCAATATTTTAAGGAATTACGAATAACAGAACATATTTATTCCGATGATCATGGCAAGGAAAAAATAAATAAAGCAGTTAGAGAATTCAGTAAAAAATTTGGTGCACACATTATTACTTCAGCAGGATTAAATTTAGGCTTGGGAATTTCCGGAAATTATGGGCCTGTATTAACCCTGAGAAATGTAAATTTGGATTTAGTTTTAAACCAAGAATTATTGAAGCTTAACAATTGGTCCTACACTTTAGGGGACCTGGAATTATTTTAGTATGCTTGGAGCCTTTTTTCTGATATTGTTACTGTTACTTATAAACCAAGGGCTTTTTTCTGCCCTGGCTAAAAAGCATGCATTTTTTTCGAAAAAACTTATGAATTACCTTTATGGGTATCATTTGTTCTTTTTTGGGATATATTATGTTTACACTATTTTTAATAGGTCAGATTCCATCGCATACTATGACAGGGTGGATCTAGGAAGTCAAAATTGGTTGGAGTATTTTGGAATCAGCACTACCTTTATTAGTTTTATTTCCTTTCCTTTCATCAAATATTTCAATTTCAATTTTGAAATGATGATGGTGCTTTTTGCGTGGTTGGGGTATTTGGGCTTTGTTTATGCCTATCTTTTTTTTAGGGAAAATATTCCGGTTAAAATCACCGTTTTTAAAAGAATTGATTTACTTACCCTAATTTTATTTTTTCCAAATATGCACTTCTGGACGGCTTCCTTGGGAAAAGGAGCCCCTATTTTCCTGGGATTGATGATGTTCGCATATGCGATTAAAAACCCAAAATCAAGACTTATAACTTTAATAATGGCTTCGTTTATAATCTATTTTATCCGACCCCACGTATTTTTATTTGTGGCAGTAGGAACCGTTTTGGGTTATATGAGCGGGAAGGAAAAGGTGTCATTCGGTAAGAAATTATTCGTTTATATCGCCTTGATAGGAGGTTTGTTCCTGGTTCAGGATACTATTCTTGGTGTGGTAGGATTGGAAGGTTCCGAGGATTTGGTGGAAGGTTTTGAGGATTTTTCAGCCAATAGATCGGAATCATTAAGTTCCTCGGGTTCCGGGGTAGATATGTCCAGTTATCCTCTACCTGTTAAATTATTTACCTTTTGGTTTCGTCCATTATTTTTTGATGCCCCCGGAATTCTCGGGATCATAACCTCGGTAGAAAATCTGATATATTTATTATTATTTGTAAAAATTTTAAAGAAAGACTTTATTAAATTTATAAGAAATTCAACGATTGTTGTAAAGATGAGTTTGGTGGTATTTTTCCTTTCCTCATTTGCAATGACTTTTGTGATGTCCAATTTAGGGATTATTATGAGACAAAAGTCCATGGTAATGTATTTCGCTTTTTTTGTGATTTATTACTATTTGGCCCAGAAAAAATATGATAATATATTGCGCTTGAGAAAGTTGAAACGCGCAAGGGAACTTGAATTGGAGAAAGAAAAGCTTGTAAGTTTGTGACAAAGTGATGATAGAGAGAGAAAATGCAAAAGAGATCATAGATAAAAAAGTTTTTTTAAAATAGAAAATAAGTTAGAAAAAGTGTCTTTTTAAATATGGAATAATAGGGAGAGGAGTCAAGATAACCTGAAAATTGCGGAGATAAATTATTTTCAAAGGAAATGGTTATCTGAAAAACGGGTTGTAGGAGGTGTTTTATCTTGATAAGTGATTTATATGATTAACTCACGAAGGTTTAGTGAGCGAACAATCGAATATACAAATCATGGATTAACAAACCGATTAATTAACTCCCGATTCTTCGGGACAAATGACAAAGCAACATAATGAACCATTTAACCAACGGCTTTTTAGTAATATCATTGGATTTTGAACTTCTATGGGGAGTTTTTGACAAGGTGGATCATAAAGAAAAGCAAACTTATTTTAAAAACACACTTACAGTCATTCCGGAAATTTTAAAGTTGTTTTCTGAATATAAAATTCATTCCACCTGGGCAACAGTGGGAATGTTGTTCAATAATAATTGGGAAGAATGGAGGCAGAACTCACCAAATGTTTTGCCAAAATATAGCAATTCAGCCTTGTCTGCTTTTGATTATGGGAAATCTATTAAATCCCCTGAAACAGATTTTCTTTTTTTTGCGAAAGATCTGATTCTGCAAATTCAAAATACTCCCCATCAGGAAATTGGTACCCATACCTATTCACATTACTATTGCCTGGAAGAAGGCCAGACTTTAGATTCCTTTAAAGCCGATCTAAAAAAGGCTATTGAATTGGCTGAGCAAATGGGAATAGAACTTAAATCGCTTGTATTTCCGAGAAATCAATTCAATGAAGATTATTTAAAAGTATGTTATGAGTTGGGGATTCAAAACGTGCGTTCAAATCCTGCCGATTGGTATTGGAAAGATACTCAAAATGATTCCTTAAAAAATAAGATTTTCAGGACCGGGGATGCTTATTTGGGTGTAAACAATAAATCCTACAAGTTAACTGATTTGAGAATTGAAAATGGAAAACCTCTGTCTCAAAAAGCGAGCAGGTTACTGCGTCCTTATTCATCGAATAAATTTCTTAACGATTTGAAATTAAAAAGGATCAAATCGGAAATGACCTTTGCATCAAAAAACAACGAAATTTATCATTTATGGTGGCATCCTCATAATTTTGGAAACAATCCTGATGAGAACATCGCCGATTTAAAGGACATTTTAAATCATTATTTAGAGTGTAATGAAAAGTACAAGTTCCAATCGGCAACAATGCTTGAAATAGGCTTGTTAATTCAATAATCCGTGACTCAAATTTATCATGAGCTACGGGGATTTGTTTTTTGAAATGTAATTCAATAAACATGAGATACCGTGACCTTGCCGGTTAAACATTATTAGATTGATTGTTACTCTAGCGGCGCCCCTGATCCCATCACTCTGTTACTTTCATTGAGTCATTCCACTGGAATGCGTTATTTTCTTTTTGTAATTCTAATGTTATGGTTTGGAATTTGGTTTCCGATTATGTAGAATTTCTACACTTTTGTGTGGAAATTCTTAGAAGGCCAATAATATTTAAAGGGTCTATTTCCTTTCCTAAAAAATGCAACCCCTTTAAATGGCCTATATTGGCTTGTTTGTGAGCTCTGTATAGTTTAGTGGGATATGTCCCTGTTATTTTTTTGTGCTCTTGGATGCAAAATTGCAACTACTCTGAAAAAGAGAACCACAAAATATGGAATTTCATCCCGAACAGTTTTACGATATAGCTCAGGTAGTGTTTATAATTCCGTTTTTATATCTGCTAACGCAATATATTTTTAAGCAACTCAGGGAAAAACACGATTTTTTCTCTTTCAAACTGATGAATGGATTATTTTTCTACCATTTGGCCTTTGGAGCTGCCTATTATACCTATTCGATTTTTAACCGTTCTGATTCTCACAAATATTTTACCTGGCCTCAAAACGAGAATAAGGCCTGGTTTGATTTTTTCGGGACAGAAACCACCTTTATCAATTTTATCTCTTATCCGTTTATCAATGGTTTTGGTTTTAGTTATGAGATGATGATGCTGCTCTTTGCCTGGATTGGGTTTATGGGCTTTGTTTTTGCATATTTGTTTTTCAAAGAAAATATTTCCCTGAATGTCACTGTTTTTAAGCGGGTAGATTTACTTACGCTTATCCTCTTTTTGCCCAATATGCATTTTTGGACCGCTTCCCTGGGGAAAGGATCTCTTATATTTCTTGGGTTAATGCTGTTTGCATATTCTATCACCAAGGCTAAAACAAGGATCATAGGATTAGTTCTGGGCTCCCTGCTTGTGTTTTATATTCGTCCACACATCTTTCTTTTGTTGGTCGTGGGTACCATGATTGGGTTTATGACAGGAAAGGAAAAAATTGACTGGAAAGTAAAACTGACTGTTTGTGGAGCTATTCTGGCCGGTTTATTTTTGCTTCAAGATCAAATCTTGTCAGTTGTGAATTTGGATAATTCCCAGAATTTAATTGCCGATTTTCTTAAATTTAGCTCCCATCGTTCAGAATCTTTGGGTAGTGCCGGCTCCGGGGTACCAATGTCCGGTTATTCTTTGCCTGAAAAGATATTTACCTTTTGGTTCAGGCCACTGTTTTTTGACGCACCGGGGATTTTGGGAGTGATTGTTTCAGTAGAAAACTTAATCTACCTGTTGCTCTTCCTTAAAATATTCAGGTTGAATTTCTTTAAATTCATCAAAAATGCACCTGTTAACGTGAAAATGAGCTTAGTCCTATTTTTATTGACTTCTTTTGCAATGACCTTTGTAATGTCTAATTTGGGGATTATCATCAGGCAAAAATCTATGATCATGTATTTTCTCTTTTTTGTGATTTATTATTTCCTGGCTCATGAAAAATGTCGCAGTCTTGGCGTGAAAATGAACCCCTTATCGCATTCAAATGAAAGGTCACCCATGGCTGCTTAATTGGATAAATTACTTTTGAAAACAGCTTTTATAAGACAAGCTAAAAATAATGGTTACTTTTGTGGCTGTTTCTTATAAATTTATATGCACAAACTCATTCGCATCACTACCATTCCTCTTTCCCTGGAGAAACTCCTGGAAGGACAACTCACTTTTATGGATCAATTCTTCGATGTAACTGCAGTTTCGGCGGAGAAAGAACGTTTAGGGAAGTATGGTTTGGATAATAAAGTAAATACTTTTTGTGTGGAGATGACCCGTGAGATTACTCCCTTAAAGGACTTAAAGGCAGTTATTAACTTATATAACTATTTCAAGAAGGAGCAACCTTTAATTGTTCATACCCATACCCCAAAAGCGGGGATCGTGGGAATGCTTGCAGCGAAATTGGCCAGTGTGCCTATCAGGATGCATACAGTGGCAGGCCTTCCTCTCTTGGAAACCACAGGCTCAAAAAGGAAAGTTTTGAATTTTGTCGAAAACCTCACCTATGCCCTTGCTACAAATGTGTATCCGAATTCCAAAGGTTTATATGATATTATTCTGAAGGAAAAATTTTCTTCCTCCTCAAAATTGAAGGTTTTGGGCAAGGGAAGTTCCAATGGAATTGATACTTCTTATTTTGATCCTTCAAAATATTTGGTAGATTTTAAAATAAAATTGAAGCAGGAACTCAAGCTTCCTGAAGCCAATCTGGTGTTTATTTTTATTGGCAGGCTCGTATCAGAAAAGGGAATTAATGAACTCATCCAGGCTTTTAGCAAGCTGCACCAATCAAATCCGAATTGTAATCTGCTTCTGGTTGGGCCTTTTGAGCAGGAATTAGATCCTTTAAGGCCTGAAACCCTGATGCTTATTCAAACCCATCCGGGAATTATCTCAGTGGGGTACCAGCAGGACGTGCGGCCATACCTGGCAATAGCAGATGTGCTCACTTTTCCCAGTTACAGAGAAGGTTTTCCAAATGTTGTAATGCAGGCGGGTGCGATGAATTTACCATCAATTGTTACCGACATCAATGGATGTAATGAAATAATTTCAGAAGGCGATAATGGATTGATCATCCCGGTGAAAGACCAAAACGCCTTGTATTCTGCGATGTTGAGATTATTGAAGGATGAAAATTTAAGGTTCTCAATAGCATCAAAGGCAAGAGGTGAAATCATAATGAATTATGAACGGAAAGAATTATGGAAGATTCTTTTGAAGGAATACGAAGCCTTGGAAATGAAAAGTGTAGAGTGAAGAGTTTTTTTGTTGAAAGAATCGGAAATTAACGAATTAATTTTCGGTTCTTCGGGGCTGAATCTCTCATCAACGGCTCAATAAATTAACGAAACCAGCGACTCTTTTCTTATTTAAAAATATAAGAGCACCTTAACATTCATTATCGTACTTTTGCCCCCCCTTTAGGGTCATTCTGAGTGAGATGTATAAAACTTAGACGCACTAATTCTTAATTAAGAACATTTTTTTTACTTTTTGAGGTGTTTTTGTTAAAATGAATTACTAAATTCAGGCATGTATAAATTTTTTTTTAAACAAATAATCGATTTTTTAATTGCTTTTATAGCATTAGTAATATTAAGTCCTATACTATTCATAGTCTTAATTTTGTTGGTACTGGCGAATAATGGGAAGCCTCTTTTCTTTCAAAACCGACCCGGAAAGGATGATCGGATTTTCAGGATTGTCAAATTCAGGACCATGACCAATGAGCGTGATGAAAATGGGATCTTGCTTCCCGATTCGGATCGATTGACTGGAATAGGCAAATTTGTGAGAAAAACATCTATCGATGAAATTCCTCAACTGATCAATGTCTTAATGGGCGATATGAGTTTAATTGGTCCCAGGCCATTACTACCGGAATATCTGCCGATTTTTAATGAGAGACAGAAAAAAAGACATACTGTCCGACCTGGAATTACTGGCTGGGCCCAGGTAAATGGTAGAAATGCCATCAGTTGGAACAAGAAGCTGGAATACGATGTGTGGTATGTGGAAAACCTTTCGTTTAAGTTGGATATGAAAATACTTTTTAAAACAATAAAAAAGGTGATCATATCGGAAGGAATCAACACCCAGGATATGGCTACTACCGAACCTTTTAACGGTAAAAATTGAAAATGTATATTTACGGAGCCAGCGGACATGCCAAAGTGATAATAGATATCGCAAAATCCAATGATATATCAATAGATGCAATTGTGGATGATAATCTTCAATTAACTGAAGTTTCAGGATACAATGTGGTTCAAAGCCTTTCAAATGAACTTTTAATGCGTGGAACGGTATTGGCAATTGGGAATAATAGGATCAGAAAAAAGGTAGCCGAAAAATTTAAAGGGAAATTCCAAAATGGGATTTTTCACAGTTCGGCTATACTTGCACCTACTGTAATACTTGGCGTAGGATCCGTTGTGATGGCCAATGCTTCTATTAATGCAGAAGCCAGGATTGGCGATCATTGCATAATAAACACAGGCGCAACTGTGGAGCATGAATGCCGGTTAGGGGATTTTGTCCACATATCTCCAAATGCTGCCCTTGCCGGCAATGTTATTGTTGGGGAAGGAACCCATATTGGAATTGGCTCGGTGGTAATTCCGGGGGTAAAAATTGGAAAATGGGTGACAATTGGTGCCGGGACCGTGGTTTTGGAGGATATTCCTGATTTCGCCGTGGTTGTTGGAAACCCGGGAAAAATTATTAAATACAATTATTTAGAGAATGAATAAAGAAAAAATATGGCTCTCTTCTCCCCATATGGGAGGAACGGAACAGGATTATATAAAACAGGCATTTGATAAAAATTGGATTGCCCCATTGGGACCCAATGTTACAGGATTTGAAGAAGATCTGGAAAAATATTTATTTACAAACTCCTTCCCCTTTAAGAGAGGTTTGGAGGGGGACTCAGGTGGAGTCGCGGCCTTAAGTTCCGGAACGGCCGCCTTGCATTTAGCCCTTATCCTGTTAGGGGTAAAACCCGGTGATGAAGTGCTTTGCCAAAGCATGACCTTTGCCGCCTCTGCCAATCCAATTGCCTATTTAGGGGCGATCCCTGTATTTATTGATAGCGAGCGGGAAACCTTGAATTTATCCCCGATTCATCTGGAAGAAGCGATAAAAGATCGAATCTCTAAAGGAAAAACTCCGAAGGCAATTATTGCCGTTCATTTATACGGAATGCCTTATAAAGTTGAAGAAATTCAGAATATATCAAAAAAATACAATATTCCAGTGATCGAAGATAGCGCCGAAGCCTTGGGAAGTTCCTATAAAGGACAAAAATGCGGAACTTTTGGAGATCTGGGAGTGCTTTCTTTTAACGGAAACAAAATAATAACGACTTCCGGAGGTGGCGCTCTTGTAACCCAAAAAAATGCCGATAAACAAAGAGCTGTGTTTTTAGCCACTCAGGCAAGGGATGATGCTCCACATTATCAGCACAGCGAAATTGGATATAATTACCGGTTGAGCAATATTTGTGCTGGAATAGGAAGGGGTCAAATGGAAGTTTTGGACAAACATGTTGCACTTCGCAGAAAAATGCACGAATTTTATAAAGATTTATTCACCTCCATTCCCGGGGTGGAGGTATTTAATGAACCTAATGAAGATTATTTTTGTAATAATTGGCTCTCTGTTATCAGTGTAGATAAATCACAGACAAACGGGATTTCCCGGGAAGATTTAAGACTTTGCCTTGAAAGGGAAAATATTGAGAGCAGGCCTTTATGGAAGCCTATGCATATGCAACCTGTGTTTTCTGAGGCAGCATTTTACGGTAGCGGGGTTGCCGAAAAGTTTTTTGAAAATGGATTGTGTTTGCCCTCTGGGTCAAATTTAACTGATCAAGACAGGAAAAGAATCGTATCTTCAATCCAAAATTGTTTAAAAAGTTAGTTGAAAAATAAATCTAAAGAATGTTGAACCGCATAAAAAATGCTCTGAAGTTTAGCTTATCGGGAGAAGATACCAGATTGGATTTGCGCAATATCAAATATCTGCCCAGATGGGCGGTATTTCTAATTGATATTTTTTTGGTCTCGATTTCCACCTTGTTAACTATTTTAATAATTGTTGATCTTACCGCAAACTATTACAACCTGTTGGATTTTCCATTAAAGGCCCTGTTGATTATCCTGGTAAACATCCTGTTTTTTCTTGTTTTTAAGACCTATGCCGGGATTATTCGGTATTCATCCAACATAGATGCCTTAAAACTCATGTTGGCTACAATTTGTTCTTTTATAACCCTGGTAATTATCAATTATCTCACTTATTTTATCGTTGGTCAAAAGATATTTCTGATAGGAGGTTTATTGATCAATCTATGGATCTCCTTTTCGATGTTGTTTTTGTTCAGGTTGAGCGTGAAACAGGTGTATGAATATTTTAAGATCGCAAATAAAACCGAGGTATTATTGCGTGCTGTAATTCTTGGAGCCGATGAAAATGCAATTTCAATTGCAGGAGCTCTTGATCTGGAAAATCCTCGAAGATTTAAGATTGTTGGTTTCCTGACCAGGAAAAAACATAATAAAAGTCTTCGAATTTTAGATAAACCAGTTATAAAATTTACCACCGCCGTTCACGCCCAGGTAAAAGCATTCCGGGCATCGGCAGTAATTCTATCTGAGAACAATTTTACATCAGAAGAAAAATTTGCCATCGTGGAAAACTGCCTGGAGCATAATATTAAGGTGTTTAATGCCCCAATAGTTTCCTCATGGGAAGATGAGGACAAGCCTATTGCCCAAACTGTAAAAACCTTGCAAATTGAAGATTTACTCGAGCGTGAGCCTATAAAACTGGATACTGAAAACAAAGTTGCGCAATTAACCGGGAAAATAATTCTGGTTACCGGGGGTGCCGGATCTATTGGTAGCGAAATAGTGAGACAGGTTGCACAATACAATCCTAAAAAGCTGCTTATCCTGGATCAGGCAGAAACCCCTTTGCATCACTTGCAACTGGAGGTGGAATCTAAATTCCCTGGATTGGATTATAAATGTATTGTATGTGATGTCGGAAATCAGCAACGTTTGGAGCTCATGTTTCAAAATCACAAAATTGATGTGGTGTATCATGCAGCTGCTTACAAGCATGTGCCGCTGATGGAAGAAAATCCTCATGAGGCGGTTTTTGTGAATATAGCAGGAACCAAGAATTTGGCTGATTTGTGTGTTAAATACAAGGTGGGCCATTTTGTAATGATCTCTACAGATAAAGCCGTAAACCCAAGCAGTGTGATGGGAGCTTCAAAAAGGGCTGCGGAAATGTATGTGCAATCCCTGTTTCACAGTCAGGAACTAAAAGATGAAAAAGTTACCAAATTCATAACTACGCGTTTTGGGAATGTTTTAGGCTCAAACGGATCTGTGGTTCCCCTATTTAAAAAGCAGATTGCAAAAGGAGGCCCTGTTACCATTACGCACCCTGATATTATCCGTTATTTTATGACGATTCCCGAGGCTTGTCAACTGGTGCTCGAGGCCGGAACCATGGGCAATGGAGGTGAGATATTTATATTTGATATGGGGGCGCCGGTAAAAATTATGGACCTGGCCATTAAAATGATCAAACTTGCGGGCTATATCCCAAACCAACATATTAAGATAAAAATTACAGGACTTCGCCCGGGAGAAAAATTATATGAAGAACTCTTGACCGATGAATGTAAAACCTTGCCGACTCATCACAAGAAAATTATGATAGGGATAGATAAAGTCCAGGATTACGATTATATCAGTTATAGCATTGAAGAAATCATTAAATCAGCACATGAGCTTAAAAATGATAAAGTTGTTATAAAAATGAAAGAATTGATTCCGGAATTTATAAGCAACAATTCCTCCTACGAGATTTTAGACAGGGAGGCGGAGCAAGCCCGAAAGCTAATTCATTAGTAATTTTTATACTTCCCTCTAACCCGTTAAAATTTAACCTGCTATATTTGCGTTTTTTACTCCCCCTTATGAAAAACAAATTTTTCCTTTTTTTTAGTTTAGCATTTTTCGCGAGTTGTTCCAGCCGCAAAGAAATCGTTTATTTTCAGGATGCAGAGAAATTGGACAACATGAAAGTCCTGATGAAATTTGAACCTGTAATCGAGGTGAATGATATTTTAAGGATCAATGTCACCTCCCTTAATAAGGAAGTTGTAGAACCTTTCCAGATGGACTTAGGCAGACAGCAAAGTGGAGGTGGGGGAAGCCAAAGCCAGGCGATGCAGGGATATTTGGTGGATATAGATGGGAATATTCAATTTCCCGTTCTAGGAAAAATTTCTGTGGCTAATAAATCCAGAAGTGAATTGGAGACTTTTCTTACCAAAGAGATCAAGGCATATGTAACGGATGCCGTTGTCGCGGTGCGAATAATTAATTTCAGGGTGGTCGTTTTAGGGGAAGCGGGAAGCCAAACGGTTGTACAGGTTGAAAATGAGAGAATAAGCATCCCTGAATTGTTTGCATCGGTGGGAGGTATAAGTTATAATGGGAAACGCAAAAATATCCTGGTGATTCGGGAAACCGATGGAGTGAGATCTGTAGGAAGGGTGGATATTACAAGCGCAGATGTCTTCAGTAACCCTTACTATTATCTAAAGCAAAATGATATTGTATATGTAGAGCCTACTTATAGGCAGGTAAAATCTGCCGGGTTTATCACCAGTTATACGGGTTTAATATCTATTGGAACTACAATTATAGGTTTAATGTTTTTATTTTCAAGATAATAAATGGAAGAATTACAGGATTTAACGGAAGAAAAAGAATCTAACTTCGATTTAAAGGCCGAAATATTTAATTATTTAGCCTATTGGAAATTGTTGCTTTTCGGGCTTTTATTAGGCGGTTTAATAGCCTATCTCTACAACCGTTATACCATTCCGCAATATTCGACGCAAGCCTCCTTAATGATTTTAAAGGATAGCGAGAATAATCTCGCAAGTGCTTTGCCTTCGGGTGGCGGCTCTATCCTGACATTTAATGAAAACACCCTTGATAATCAGATTGTTTCCCTAAAATCCAAGCGGTTGGTGGAGAAGGTTGTTAATGAACTCAATCACAATATTTCTTATTTTATCGAGGGAAATGTAATTACAATGGAGGCTTATAAAAGCAGTCCTGTATTAATTCGATTTATCACTGCGGATTCCATTGTAAACAGAACCTCAAAAACCTTATCTGTCACCTCGAAATCGGATACTAATTTTAACCTGGTTGACGAATCCCAGGGCTATGAAAGAACACATGAGATTGGAGAGATTATCGAGCTGGATGGATTGAAATTTTCCATTGTTCCAAGGCCTGGGGCCAATTCCTCATTTAAAAATTCAAAAACTGTCCAAATAGTGATCAGTCCCGTGGATTTGGTCGCCAGGGATTACATTTCCAAATTGGATATTGGACCAAAAGGAAAAGCGGCAGATATCCTTTCCCTGGGGTTGGTGCAGGAAGAAAGCAGTAAATCGGAAGATTTTCTTAATAATTTGATGTACCAGTTTAATGCCGATGGGGTTGCTGATAAAAGGCAAGTGGCGCTAAGCACTACTGAATTTATTCAGGACAGATTGGAATTGATCACCTCTGAGCTGGATTCTGTCGAAGGAGGAATGGCTGATTTCAAAAGGGAAAATCAGTTTATGGATGTTACCAGCGGGGCACAGGAATTCATGGCTAAATCTACGCAGGCTGAAGAACAGGCATTTGAATTAGAAACTCAATTAATGATCATCAGATCCATTGAAGGCCTCCTAAATAAAAGGGAAGAGTATCAATTGCTGCCTGCAAGCCTGGGAATTCAGGATGCTGGAATTTCCGGATTGATATCGACCTACAATTCCCTTGTTTTAGAGAGAAACGCCTATTTAAGAACTTCCACGCCTCAAAACCCTGTTGTAGCAACCATAACTGCCCAATTGGATTCATTAAGGGAAAACTTAAGGGATAATATCAGAAGCACGGTTAGTTCCCTGAATATTCAACTGGGGGTATTAAATCAACTGGATAGGAGTTCCCAGAATAAATTCAGCGCTTTTCCCGGAATGGAAAAGGGGATGCGGGGAATTGAGCGCCAACAGCAAATAAAAGAGCAGTTGTATCTCTTCTTGCTTCAACGCAGGGAAGAGGCCGCTATAGCCTTTGCCGTAACATCCCCGGTATCAAAGGTAATAGACCCTTCATATACTTTTCCATCCCCGGTAGATCCTAAACCCTGGTTGATATTAGTAGGAGGTTTTCTTATTGGCTTGATCCTGCCCCTGCTACTTTTATTCGCTAAATTTATGCTGGACACAAAAGTGCATCATAAAGGAGATCTTGCCACACTTACCAAACTTGTTCCCTTTTTGGGGGAAATACCCAAGATAACAGGTGAAACTAACGAGATCATCCAATTAAATGACCGTTCCCCCCTGGCCGAATCCTTTAGGATCCTCCGTACAAACCTGGCGTATCTGGTGAAGGCTAAAAAGGAAAACCGCGGCGAAATAATATTCGTAACCTCTACAATTAAAGGGGAAGGAAAAACCTTTGTTTCCTACAACCTTGCCCGTACCTTGGCAACGACTAAGAAAAAGGTGATCCTGATCGGTGCGGATATTCGGAATCCAAAATTACACCGCTACAGCAATTTACCGATGGAAAGTAAAGGTTTGTCAGATTATTTATATGATCTGGATGTGCAAACACTGGATATTATTTCATCTTCCCAAGAACCTGAGATTAAAGTTGATTTAATTTTATCAGGCGCTATTCCTCCCAATCCCGCAGAATTATTTATGAACGATCGGATGGAAAATCTACTTAAAGGGCTTACTCAATCCTATGATTTTGTGATTGTGGATACAGCGCCAACTATGATTGTTACCGATACTCTTTTAATCAGTCAACTGGCAGATACTACCTTATATGTCACCCGTTCTGGTTATACCGAAAAAAAATTGCTTGATTTCCCCAAAGAACTCAAACAACAGGGAAAACTGAAAGGGCTTGCTGTAATCCTAAATGATGTGGATTACTCCAAATTTTCCTATGGAGCCAAATACGGATATTCCTATGGTTACGGTTATGGTTATGGGGTTGAGGAGGAAAGCACAATCAAGAAAATTCTAAAGAAACCTTTCAAAAAATCTAAGGTCTAAAAATAATTTTTTGTTTTGGCTATTACCTTTTTAATTGGCCCGGAGATTTTTTTGTTCAGGGTAATTCCGACTAATTTCTCGAGATGTTGTACTCTATGGGTATCGCTACCTATAAAATCGATCATTCCTGTTTCAAGTAATCGAAATGCAGTTTGTTGCATGTTTTTTCCATAGTATGGGGTGAGGGATAGCGTGTTGAGTTGAAGTAAACAGCCGCGATCTTTAAGCTCTTCATATTTTCGCAGGTCTTTGGAATGAAAAAAAGCATATCTTTCCGGATGTGCCAAAATTGGTTTGTAACCTTTGGTTTGTATTTGAAAGAGGATTTCATTTAGATTGATAGGCGCCTGAAAATAGGACATTTCCACCAAAACAAAATTGTCTTTTAAGGTGAGTAATTTTTCGGATTCCATTGATTCCATAAAACTTTGATCCATCATATACTCCGCTGCTGCCCTTATTTGTATGTCTTTTAATTCTGAATTTTCAAGTATTTTCTTCTGTAATTTTTCAAGCGCGGCATGAATTGTTTGCGAGGTATTTGGATAATAATCGTTCATGATATGTGGAGTGGCAATAAAGTCATGGATTCCCATTTCTTTGAATTTCAGCAATAAATTTAAAGAATCCTCAATATTTGCGGCACCATCGTCTATTCCCGGTAAAATATGGTTATGGATATCGGTAATATCATTAAGATAGTCGATTAAATATTCTTTTTTCTGAAAAATGGATAGCATACAACAACTTTTTATTGCCTAAAATTACATAATTTTAAACCCAAATCGGATTCTTTCTCTTAATAGTGTTTATGTTTAATAAAAATATATTAAATAAGCATGTCGGAAACACTATTCAAACCCGATGAAGTGTTGCAAATTACATATGACCACTAAAAAAATAAAAATCCAAAAGAACGGAGAATAACGGAAACACCAACCAAACCCCGATGAAGTGTTGCGAATTACATATGACCACTAAAAAAATAAAAACCACCTATGAAAAACAAACTACCCCTTATCTTATTATTATTCGCTTTTTCTGGAATAAATGCCCAACAGGTTGAGTTTTCAGGCTCGGTAACAGCAAAGGGTATTTTTTATTCTGAAGATGAATCCCCATTTTGGATTCATAGCAATCAACGGGGCCGTGTGGATGAGCTTACCAATTTCTCTGGATGGCTAACAGGCCTGGCAACTTATAAGATCAGTGAAAACGCCGGTTTTGAACTAGGTCTTGGCGCTTTGTACCAGGATGGGTTTACAGATAAACTTCAATTGGACGAATCTTATTTAGGTTTTCAGAATAGTTGGCTCCGGGCCCAGCTGGGAAGAAAACAGAAACCAGAGTTATATCACGGATTAAGTGCTACCAATCAGAATATTCTTTGGTCTCTGAACGCCCGTCCGCTTCCCGGAATTAGTTTTCAAACCAAACACCCAATTTATTTCTGGAAAAACGCAGGATTGGCCTTTGAGGCAAGTCTGGAAGAATTTATAACGGATGATGATCGTTATGTTAAAGACACAAGGGTACACCATAAAAGTTTTCATCTGATCTATGATAAAATTCAGAATTTGGAGATCAAGCTTGGGATGCAGCATTTTGCACAATGGGCTGGTACTTCCACGGATTTCGGAGAATTGCCGGGTAGTTTTAGCGATTATATAGATGTGTTTACAGGACGGGAGGGTAAGGAAGATATCACCGGAGGGCAGGAAGTAAATGCCTTGGGAAACCAATTGGGAAGCTATGAAATTTATTTGACCACATCTGTTTTAGATTATAAAGTTCAAATTATTTATAACCATTTGTTTGAAGATAAGTCTGGGATGCTTTTGAGGAATACCCCGGATGGCCGCTATGGGATTTACATTGAAGATCCCGAGCCGGGAAAATGGGTGGATGCGCTTATGTATGAATTATATTATACCAGGAATCAAAGCAAGAACTTTCCAACTTCAGATGGAGAGGATAATTATTTTAACAACCATCTTTACAGATCAGGGTGGACCTATGAAAACAGGATCCTGGGAGTTCCATTTATTACTTTGGATGAAAATAGGTTTAGGGTGAACAATAATA
>JBGSWA010000451.1:0-4803 GCA_041752645.1 Gillisia sp.
TTCTTCTCCCAGGATATCAAGTGTCCGGGGGGAAACGGAGTTGTAATAGACCGGAGACTCCTGGGCCAGGTGCCATCAGGTATAAAAGGAATCCTATTTTTTTATGAAATGAGCTGCCGAATCCCGATGTCCCCCAAGAACCAGCTGCGCATTAGAGTTGACTCATAAAAAACAAATAACAGATGAAAAAGAAAACATTGGTTTTAGGGGCCTCATTAAATCCTTCAAGATATTCTTTCCTGGCAATTAACAGGATGGTTTCCTATGATCAGCCAGTAGTTGCCATCGGCCTAAAAAAAGTTGAAATCGCCGGAGTTTCCATTTCTACCGAAAATGAGAAATTCGAGGCTATAGACACTGTTACCTTGTATTTAAACCCGCAAAGACAGAGGGATTATTACCAGTACATCCTCTCTTTAAAACCCAAACGGGTGATCTTTAACCCCGGGACAGAAAATCCTGAGTTTTATGCACTTCTGCGAAAAAACAATATAGACCCTGAGATCGCCTGTACCTTAGTGATGCTTGGTACGAATCAATATTAATCCTAAAAAGGTCAGCAGCCCGTTAAGGATTAAAACAAAGAATCCGAATTCAAAACCAAACCAAATCTCACTATTGTCGCTTATCAGGTAACACAGCACAGGGGAGAGAAGGGCGATGGCCGGTACCCACTTGTCTTTTATCTGCCATTTGGTAAACATGCCAAAGCTGTACATTCCCAGCAAGGGACCATAGGTGTAGCCTGCAAAAAGGAATAATTTGGCTATCACGCTTTCATCCTTTATGATATATTTAAAGCTGATGATAACCAGGATTAAGAGGATTGAAATCCCGATATGAATTAGTTTTCTCACGGTTTCCTGTTTTTCCCTGGTATACCTTTTTTCAATATCCATGATGTCAATGCTGAAAGAGGTTGTAAGTGCTGTAAGTGCACTATCGGCACTGCTGTATGCAGCGGCGATAAGTCCCAAAACAAAAAATGCAGCGATGCCCACTCCCAGACCGCTTTGAGTCGCGATTACCGGGAATAGATCGTCTTTAGTAGCGGTAATCCCGTTTTGACTGGCGTATTCAATTAATAAAACCCCCAGGGTCAGAAACAGTAAATTGGCAAAGGTGAGTACGATGGTAAACCAAAACATGTTTTTTTGCGCATCCTTTAGGTTTCGGCAGGTCAGGTTTTTTTGCATCATATCCTGGTCCAGCCCTGTCATTACGATGGCAATAAATGCTCCCGATAAAAATTGTTTCCAAAAATAATCGGCGCTTTTATAATCGTCAAAAAAGAAGATCTTCGAGAATTCACTGTTGGAGATGTGCCCAATCAGATCGGCGCCCTGGATTCCCAGATCATCAGAGATATAATAAATACTTGCCCCAACGGCAATGAGCATACAAAGAGTTTGCAGGGTATCTGTATATACAATGGTCTTTATTCCTGATCTGAAGGTATAAAGCCAAATTAAGGTAATTGTCATCATCACCGTTGCCCAAAACGGGATCCCAAGGGCATCAAATAAGATGATTTGCAACACGTTTGCCACCAAAAACAACCTGAAACTCGAACCTACCACCCGGGATAAAAGGAAAAAGGAGGCGCCTGTCTTGTAGGAATAGGTTCCAAACCGGCTTTCCAGATAGGTGTAGATGGAAGTTAGATTCATTTTATAATACAGCGGGAGCAGGACAGTACCGATGACCAGGTAGCCCAGGATATAGCCTAAAACCACCTGCATATAGCTAAACTGGCTGGCTTCAACCCATCCGGGAACAGAGATAAAGGTAACCCCGCTCAGGGAGGCGCCAATCATCCCAAAGGCAACTATATACCAGGGAGACTGCCTGTTGGCTTTAAAAAACGCATCGTTATCGGCGTTTTTTCCCGTAAAGTAGGAGATCAGGATCAAGGTGCCAAAATAGGCCGCGATGAGCAGGAGGATATAAGTTGGTTGCATTATATTGAATTTCGGCCGCAAATTACAAATAAAGACTTTAATCTCTAAGGAATACTCCTTCGCTTAATTTTATGGTACCTATTCTAAAAAAACGTAATTTTGAAGTATGGATTTTTCATCAAAATTATTGGAACAGGCAGTAGTCGAAATGTCTCAACTCCCTGGAATTGGAAAGCGCACTGCATTGAGACTGGTACTTCATCTTCTAAAACAGCCGGAGCCACAAACCCAGCAATTGGCGAGCGCCCTGGTTAATCTGCGGACCAAAATAAAATTGTGTTCAAATTGTCACAACATCAGCGATTCGGAAATATGCGAGATATGTTCAAATCCTAATCGGATTCGGGAGATTGTATGTGTAGTGGAAGATATCCGTGATGTGATGGCCATCGAGAACACGGGGCAATACAGGGGGTTATACCACGTATTGGGAGGAAAAATAAGTCCGATGGACGGGATTGGGCCTTCACAACTCACCATCAAATCCCTGATAGAAAAAGTGAAAGCCGGAGAGATCGGGGAAATCATCTTTGCCCTTAGCAGCACCCTGGAAGGGGATACCACCAATTTTTATATTTTTAAGCAGTTGGAAGGCTCCCCGGTAAAAACCTCTACCATCGCCCGGGGGATTTCGGTGGGGGATGAACTGGAATATACCGATGAGGTGACCCTGGGAAGGAGCATCGTCAACCGGATCCCTTTTGAAAACTCCCTAAAAAATTGATTTTACCGGCAAGCCCTATCTTGAAAACAAAGTAAATTTCTGAATAGTAATGCAACCATTTATTTGGTACCCCTAATTTTAAAGGCGGGAAAGCCTAACAACAACGAATCACCCTTTAGGGCATTCCCTGAGCTTGGGAATTTGAGGAATTGGCAAAATAGTCAAAAAACATTTTAAAGGGTATAGGTGTCTTGGGCTTTGAGAAAATTGAATTTTTAGGCCAGGATCAATTATAATTTGCTTAAAACCTACCTATTCTTTTTTCTTTTAGCAACTGAAATTGTAATTTTACCCAAGTTGGGGGTATTAACATTCCCTTCAACATTAATTTGATAAAATAATTTAATTGATAATTAAATGTTTATAATGCGCTAAATTGATTAATTTCGCAAATAATATTATTGAAAACATCTTTGAAATAAGAATATGGCAAAGTTTGAACTTAAATTACCCAAAATGGGCGAAAGCGTTGCAGAAGCGACCATTACAACTTGGTTAAAGGAAGTTGGGGATCCCATTGAAGCCGATGAGGCGGTTCTGGAGATCGCGACCGATAAGGTTGACAGCGAAATTCCCAGCGAAGTTGATGGTGTTTTGATAGAAAAACTCTTTAATGTCGA
This sequence comes from Gillisia sp., assembly GCA_041752645.1. Classification (GTDB taxonomy): domain Bacteria; phylum Bacteroidota; class Bacteroidia; order Flavobacteriales; family Flavobacteriaceae; genus Gillisia. Next base: position 3,306 of record JBGSWA010000451.1, read on the forward strand.
TGAGGTGGTTCAGGTGGGACAAACCATTGCCATTATTGAAATTGAAGATGGGAAAGAAACCCCTGAGGACGCTGTGGCAGCGGAGAAAGAACCAGCAAAGGAAGAACCCGAAGGGGAGGCCCTGGAAGAAGAAGTTGAGGAAATTGTCGCTTCCGCAAAAGAAAGCATTCAATCTTCTCCTGAATTTTATACAGATTCCACAAGATTCTATTCCCCTTTGGTCAAAAATATAGCCAAAGAAGAAGGTATTTCTCTGGGAGAGCTGGAGCAGGTGGAAGGCTCCGGAAAAGAAGGCAGGCTTACCAAAGCTGATATTCTGGAGTATGTAAAAAACAGGACCTCGAATCCTGTGACCGCCTCCAAAGAACCCCAAAAGGTGGAACCCTTGCAAAAAGCACCACAAGCCCCGGTGAGTGTAAACGGCGAGGATGAGATTATTGAAATGAACCGAATGGGAAAGATGATAGCCAATCACATGGTGCAGAGCAACCTGACCTCTGCCCACGTACAATCTTTTATTGAGGTGGATGTGACAAATATCTGGAACTGGAGACAAAAACATAAGGTATCCTTTGAAAAAAGGGAAGGTGAGAAACTGACCTTTACCCCCATATTTATGGAAGCGGTTGCCAAGGCTCTCAAGGATTTCCCGATGGTAAATATTTCGGTTGATGGGGATAAGATCATCAAACGCAAAAATATTAATATAGGAATGGCCGCTGCGCTTCCTGATGGAAATTTAATAGTACCGGTTATTAAAAATGCAGACCGGCTGAATTTAGTGGGAATGGCAAAAGCTGTAAATGATCTTGCCAGCAGGGCCCGGCTGAACAAATTAAAACCAGACGATATTCAGGGGGGAACCTATACCGTGACCAATGTGGGAACCTTTGGCAGTGTAATGGGAACTCCAATTATCAACCAGCCGCAGGTTGCGATTCTAGCCCTGGGAGCCATTAGAAAGGTGCCTGCTGTGATCGAAACCCCGGAGGGGGATTTTATTGGGATTCGCCATAAAATGTTCCTTTCCCACAGTTATGACCACAGGGTTGTAAACGGGGCCCTGGGAGGCCAGTTTGTACAGCGGGTTGCGCAATACCTTGAGGCTTTCGACAAAAACAGGGATATTTAAAAAAAAAGCAAAGGGATATCTAAGGCCACAAATTCATTCAAAAAAATGGATTTGTGGCCTTTAAGTTTCAGGTTTTTTTATTCTTTTAACAGGGGGAACTATGGCCCTGGATTCTATTAAAATCCTTAAATTCCTTTTCCGGCAGAACTGTCAAATAATGTTATCTTTACATAAAATAAGTTTAAATTTATGGAGTTAAAACTCACAAAACCAATTTGTTTTTTCGATCTGGAAACCACAGGAATCAATGTTGCTAAAGACAGAATTGTCGAAATTTCAATTTTAAAGGTATTCCCCAACGGAAATAAGGAGAGCAAGACCTGGCTGGTAAATCCGGAAATGAAAATTCCAAAAGAGGTCATTGCA
>JBGSWA010000452.1:0-3049 GCA_041752645.1 Gillisia sp.
CAAAAATAGACCTTCATAAAAGGCCTACTATTTTTGTGATTCAGAAAGAGCTTTAAATCCGCTGCAGCGTTGCTTTTGCTTTTCGCTCGGGCTCTACAAAAGAGGTGTCGTAGCCTGCGAATCTCTTGATATAAAATCCAATGCTGGTGCCAAAGGCATCGCTGAAGGAATTGGCGCCCCAGCTTCTCAAATATTTTTTGACACTTCCGGGGCCTGCCAGATGCGCTGCTGCCAGGATCCCGGATTCGGTGATCTCAATTCCATTGATTTTTTTTCCGGTAAACCGGGCGATATCCCTTCTTAAGATCCATTTGTTCCGGGAGGCATTGGCATAAAACGCAGCTTCCTGAAGCTCCGGGGTATCCAGAAATAATTGGGTGTTATGGATTCCAATTAATTTCAAGGTGCCTTTTCCAAATTGGTATTTCCCCAAATATCCATATTGATTCACAATTTTGTAATTCCCTCGGGATTCTTTAAAGGCAACCGCCTCCTTAAAACCAATATAGGATTTGCCTAATTTTGGAATGAGCTTTATTGCAGGGGCTTCAAATAAGGCATTTTCCTCTAATGTAGTCGCCGTGTAATTAAAAGTATCATCGGTGGGGGTAGCGTACATATCCAGGTTTGCAACCTTTTTTGTTGAAAAACTCAAAAATATAAAACCAGCTATGACTGGTAGAACTGAAAATCTTACAATTTTCCTTCTCATAATTTATTGATTCTGAAAGGTTAATAGTCCAGGTGACCCCTCTCAATTTCGCCGTGCAAAGATACAACAATTTTTAATAATTTGATATACAGCCTCTTAAATAATTCCTAAAGGATTTCAGGGTCATTTTCAGCCCGCGCATTACCTAAACAGAAAATGTAGAGCAGCTGCAATTCTTAGCGCCTCGGGCCTTCTCTACCGGTTAATTCCCTGTTTGTTTATCCATCGCACATAGGCCTGCTTGTTGCGGTTGTGCTGGGCGAGGGTTTCGGCAAATTTGTGATACCCAAAATTCTCAACATCGGCCACGAAAAAGAAGTATTTGTGGACCTCATAATTAAGGACTGCGTCTATGGAGGAAATATCCGGCATTGCAATAGGTCCGGGAGGCAATTCCTTGTATAGATAGGTATTGTAAGGGGAGTTTATGGTCAGATCCTTATATAACACCCGTTTTATAACCGTGTCAAAATCCCCTTTATGGAGTTTGACGGCATAAATCACGGTGGGATCGGCATCGAGTTTCCAGCCATTTTTATAACGGTTCATATACACCCCGGCCACTCTTGGACGTTCCGCTGTTTTTGCGGTTTCCTTTTGGACAATGGAAGCTACTACGGACACCTCAGTAGGGGTTAAATTAATTTCCTGCGCCTTTTTCAATCGCTCCGGGGTCCAGAAGATGTGATATTCCTTTAACATTTTATCCCGATACCCTTCGGCAGAGGTATTCCAAAAAAACTCATATTGATTTGGAATATACATCGAAAGGGCATTGGCAGGGGTGAAATTGTTTTTCAAGAGGAATTCCGGGTCCCTCATCGCGCGTAGCAACTCTGAACTATCTGCTTCAATTTGGGTTGCAATCCTTCCTGCCAGGTTTTCCAGGCGTTCCTGATTGTTGAAGATCACTCTCACAGGACTGCTCTGGCCTCTTAAGCGCTTAACAATCTCATAGTTGTTCATATCTTTTTCCAGCACAAACTTCCCTGCCTTCACCCTTGAGACATACCCCATTTTACGGGCGACAAGATCAAAAGCATCCAAATCCTTTACAAGTGGTTTTAAATGCTCCAGAACGCCCAGGTAAGTTGCTCCCGTGGGGATATAAACTGCAGTGGTTTCCTCCTTAAGAACCGTATTGGGAGAAAAAATGTCCTTGTAAATTATATAGCTGAAAATCCCCAGGGCCACAAGGCCTAACAGGGCTGTAAGGAGAAGAATTTTTTTAATTTGCATTATTGATCAGTTGATATAATATCTCGTTTTTATATTTTCCGCCTGCTATGATCCAATCTTTTTTAACCCCTACCTTCTCGAATTTATTTTTTTCAAAAAGGCGAATACTCGCGGGATTATCCTCGGTCACATTGGCATAAACCTGATGCAGGTTGAGGTGAGTGAAACAGAAATTACAAATTAAGCTCAGTACCTCGGCTCCGTAGCCCTTTGCTCTTTGGGTTGGATTGACAATTAAAATCCCCAGGGCAGCCCTCCGGTCTTTTGGTTCCAAATCAAAAACATCAATAAGGCCTATCGGGTTATCCTCCAGGTCGCAAATCATCAACCGCAACTGCTTGACCTCATAAATATCCCTGTGCGAATTCTGCAAATATTTTTTGATTAAATACCGTGAATAAGGCACCCTGGTGGCACTTATTTCCCAGAATTCTTCAGAATTTTCCACTTCCACAATAAAATCGAGATCTTCAGGTTCCAAGGCCCTTAAACAAACCTTCTCCCCTCTTAGACTCAACATTCCATCTCCCCCTTAAACACCTGCTTTGCGGGCCCGTGAAGCCAGATATTCCTATAGTTTTTTCCTTCTTTTTCAAAAGAAACAGATAATTTTCCCCCGGGAGTTTCAAGATACACGGTGGTAGCCCGGGTTTTACCAATAGCGTGCACGGCAAGGGCCACGGCAGTTACCCCGGTTCCGCAGGAATAGGTTTCGTCTTCCACCCCGCGTTCGTAGGTACGCACCAAAAAGGTGTCTTCCCCGGTTTGCTGCACAAAATCCACATTGGTCCCTCCGCCCCGCTCATATCTTTCTGAATAGCGGATTATGGCACCTTCTTTCCTGACATCCATATCCCCTACTTCCTCTGAAAATAAAATGTGGTGAGGCGACCCGGTATCTAAAAATAATTCCTTTTCATTTAAATTTTCCGTGGAGATATCCTTCATGCTCAGGCTGACAAGCCCCTCTTTTACAATCCCCTTATGCTGCCCATCAATCGCGCTAAAAACAGCCTGGTTTTCAAAAACCTCCAGGAATCTGGCAAACGCCACCAAAGATCTACCTCCATTGCCACACATACTGCTTTGATTTCCATC
>JBGSWA010000453.1:0-3436 GCA_041752645.1 Gillisia sp.
GACCCCGGGCAGCGAGATCGGTGGCCACTAGAATATTTACCTCCTTGTTTTTAAATTTGTTCAAGGCCGTTGTCCTGTCACTCTGGTTTTTATCCCCGTGCAGCGCTTCCGCTTTAAAACCATTTTTGGTGAGGGATTCCAATGCTTTTTCAACCCCGAATTTGGTTCTTCGAAAGATCAACACCGATTTGTCCTTCACAGTATTCCGCATTATATACAGCAACAACTCTGTTTTATCGGGCCTTGGCACCAAATATAGATGTTGATTGATTGCAGGTGCGGCTGAAGAATTTGGAGAAAGTTCAATTTTCTGTGGATTTTGCAACAAGGTCTTTGCCAGGTCCTGTACTTTAGCCGGAATGGTTGCCGAAAACATCAATCGTTGTTCCAGGTTTGGCGAGAGTCGAATGATTTTCTGAACCTCATCTATAAAGCCCATATCCAGCATTAGATCGGCCTCATCCAATACCAGAATTTTAATTTCATCCAGGTTTATAAATCCTTGCTTGCGCAAATCCAGTAACCTGCCAGGGGTGGCCACCAGGATGTGAAGACCGCTTTTCAACAGGTTTATCTGGGGTTGCATGGAAGCACCGCCAAATACAACCCCCGATTTGATTTTGGTGTGTTTTGCGTAGGATTGAATGTTTTCTGAAATTTGTACGGCAAGTTCCCTTGTCGGGCTAATGATCAAAACGGACAAGGTTTTATGATCGAGGGAATCCCCAATTTTTTTATTCAATAATTGAAGGATGGGAATGGCAAAGGCGCCGGTTTTTCCGGTTCCGGTTTGCGCGCAGGCAATCACGTCATTCCTTCTCAATATCTCCGGAATCACTTTTTCCTGAACAGGAGTAGGATTTAAGTGGCCAATTTCGGCAATTCCCGCAAGGATTGGTTTAGATAAGGGTAAATCTTCAAATAACATAAGCTGTAATTAGCCTGCAAAGATACCGTAAATGGAATTGTGATAAAAAATTTAATTCTTAAAACGAATTTCTAGCTGGCTTGCCCTAGGATTACCCGGGATTTTCAAGGAGTTATAAATAACAGGCCCTGGTCAGTTAATTGTCATTAAAAACTTCTGATAGGGCCCCTTTTTGGAAACTCAATTAATATACAGCACATGGGAAGATTTCACCCCTACAGGGGAAACCCATACAATAAAAAAGCTCCCGCTTTGCTGATCATCCATGTCCCTGTATTTTTCTTCTTCCAAAATAAAATTAACCCATTTGGGATTGGTATTGCCGTGCCCGATAACAAGGATTGTCTTCCCCCTGGTTTTTTGCTGAAAATCTTCCTCATTTAGTTTACCCGGATCGTAAAATTGTATTTCCAGCCTCTGGGATTCCGCTATTCTTTGAGCCGTTTCCCTGGTGCGCCTAAAATCTGAACTGTAAATTAGATCAAAAGGGACTTCCTGGAATAGCTCGGCCCATCTTTGGGATCGTTTTATTCCAGTTTCGGTTAAAGGCGGATCTTATTCTTGGGGATTGCTTGTGTCTTTTTCGGCATGCCGAATAAAATAGTAGGTGGTTATCTTCTCTGAAATCATTGATTTATCCGCAGCAATCCCTGAATCTTTAACCTCCGGAGGGTTCTTCTGTGTAAAGTTGCAAGCCAAAATCAATGGCAGAAACAACAAAAATAATTTTTTCACACCTAAAATCTATAGTGTTTTAAAACGCATCAAATGCCTATAAATGGAAATTAATCCCTATGGTTCTCAATGGTTTATTTCAAATTCCTATGCCCATTAAGACAAAAAAATCTAATTTTGTTTATTTTTCAAATTTTTATCTCAACTTCCATTAAGATAATCTGGCTAATCTGCCTTCCATAACTGCTAAAATTATCGTCAGAAACCAGGAGCAAGGTTTTATTTCCATTGGGCAGATCCGGACCAAAGCACATGCCTTCAATATTATCGATGATGTTTTCCTTTAATTTCTTCTCCACCGATTTAAAATCAAAGACCAGGCTTTTTGTAGCCGGCGTGTAATGCTGCTTTCTCAAATTTTCAAAACCCAGGGTGTTGGTTGCCCCTCTGGCATCCACATCAAAAATCCTCACTGTATTTCCATGGCTGCCATGTCCTGCGGAGAACGCCCGTTCTAAAACCAAAAATCTGCGGGGTGCATATTCCAGCAATTCCGTTAAACCATTCACGGCAAAATACATCCAGGGGATCTTGGTGATCCCTTCCAGGTGCATCACAAACTGGGTGGTTGCTTCAGCGGTTTTGTTTTGGAAATTTGTGATCCTGACAGGGGATTTCGATTTAAATATTTTCGGGGTAGAGCCATCCTTTTTAAGAGGCAATTCCGTTGCTACCCAATATCCGGTTTGGCTATAATCTTCTGCTAAACCCTCAAAAACCCCGTTGTTTCGTGGGGTTTGTTTTTCAGAAGCATTAAAATAAGCGGGAATTTCATAGTTTGAGATGAATTTTCCCCCGGGAGTTATCCTAAAAACCGAGGGGTCTTTGCCATTTTGAATTGAACCTTCACTGCTGAGCAGGATTTCGCCTTTTTCGGGATCATATCGAATTGACTCGAGATCAAGGCTGTTATTTTTTAGAAACGGGGCAGATCTTTCCAATTTGATCACTTCAGAAATAACGATTGTATCGATATTTTTTTGATTTATAGCAATGCAAGCCTTGTAAAATCTGGGGTTGCCGGGTTGGTCACAAACCAGGTAATAGGTGCCCTTGTAATAATCGATCCCGGAGAGGCCGCCCACTGTTGTGCCACCAACGACCAGGTCATCCGCAAGAACAAAATCATCTAAAAATGTCAGGTTTATATTTTGGGTTTTGATTTTCCTTGAGCTACCGCAACCTGCGAGCATTCCAATTAATATAAAATATAGTAGGGACTTTCTCATAAATTTTAACTATGCCCAAAAATAACAAATCCTTAAGATAAAAATAGGAGTTTGTTTGGACAATACAGCTGATTTAAATATTATTTTTACTCTTATTAATTACAAAAAACAATATTATGAACAAGGATCAGTTAGAAGGAAAGTGGAAACAAATAAAAGGTGAATTTAAACAGAAATATGGAAAATTGACCGATAATGACACCACCTATACAGAAGGAAAATTTGATGAAATGTTAGGAAGGCTACAGGAAAAAACCGGAAAATCAAAGGAAGATCTTCAGAGGGAAATAGATAAGTGGTAATTGAAAAACTGCTTTAAAAAAAAAGGCTGATGGAATTAATTGAGGGCACTGAAAAACCACCTCTTTTGAGGTAATATTATTAAAGCGATTCAAGCAAAATATATTTTTTGACTTGGTCGCTTTTTTATTAGTGATTTTTTTAGGTGTTGATATTTTGATCAGTCTATGTGTCAAAACAGTCCATTTGGCCCTTTTAACCTCCTTTTATGCCAATTTTTATAAGATATTGGACTTATTTAGAT
>JBGSWA010000454.1:0-2664 GCA_041752645.1 Gillisia sp.
AAACCCACAGATTTTCACACAATAATTCCAAAGATGGTTGTTAAAGAAGGCGAAAAACTTCTTGCCGGGGATGTGCTCTTCTTTTCAAAATATTGCGAGGATCTCAAATTCACTTCTCCAGTAAGTGGAACTCTTTTGGAAATAAAACGTTCTGAAAAACGCAAGATCATCCAGGTGATCGTCGAGCCCGACTCAACCGATTCCAACAAAAACTTCGGAAAAATGAACGCGGCAACAGCCCAGGCCGATTCTGTAAAAAGCAGGATCATGGAAAGTGGCTGTGGTGCCTTTATCAGGCAGAGACCTTATGATATTGTGGCCGACCCCGGGGATACTCCCAAGGCTATCTTTATTTCAGCGGTAAGCACCGCGCCACTGGCAGCCGATCTGGGTTTTATTTTAAAGGATAAAGTAGCCGCTTTTCAGGAAGGGATCTACGCGCTTCAAAAATTAACTCCCGGGAAAGTGCATCTTTCAGTAGATAAAAGTGCTGCAGAGGTATTGAAAAACATCAAAGGCGCCGAAATCCATAATGTTTCAGGACCGCATCCCGCGGGAAATGTAGGGGTTCAGATCCATAAAATTGACCCTGTCAATCAGGGGGATAGAGTCTGGACTGTAGGGGCAGAGGATGTCTGCATAATTGGGAAGCTTTTCCTGAGCGGAGAATATCACGCCGATCGCAGCATTGCCATTACGGGGAGCGAAGCCAAGGATCGAAAATATTACGCAATAAAAATTGGAGCGAACTCAGCGGATTTGGTAGGTCAGGTCCCGGATGAGGTCAGGTTGATCTCCGGGGATGTGCTTACGGGTGTTAAGCTCTCGAACAATCAATATATCGGATTTTATCATACCTCCCTAACCCTAATTCCGGAAGGAAATAAATATAGGGTTTTAGGCTGGATGCCCTTTTTCTATAATAATATCCATTCCAATTCAAAAACATCCTTGTCCTGGTTGTTTCCAAATAAAAAATACGAGCTCAATACAAACCTGAATGGGGAAGAAAGAGCCCTTGTAGTTACAGGAGAAATGGAAGAGGTGTTGCCAATGGATATTTTGCCAATGCAATTACTTAAAGCTTGTATCACAGGAAATATCGAAAAAATGGAGAACCTCGGGATTTACGAGGTAGCACCAGAAGATTTCGCACTTATAGATTATGTAAACACTTCTAAATTGGAAGCTCAGGATTTAATTCGTACAGGCCTGGATTTAATGATTACCGAGGTAGGTTAAAAAGTTTTTAAATATGGAATGGATTAGACAAAAATTAGATAAATTCAAAGAGCCCTTCGGGAAAGGTCAGAAGTTAGAAAAGTATGCACCGGCCTGGAATGCCATTGATACTTTTTTATTTACCCCGAATCACACCACCCAAAAGGGTGCCCATGTGAGGGATGCAGTAGATTTAAAGCGTGTAATGATCACCGTGGTGATCGCCCTTGTTCCCGCCCTTATATTTGGGATGTGGAACGGAGGCTATCAATACTTATCGCAAATTCAGAACGAGGTCGGTTTTTGGGAAGCACTGGGTCATGGAGCCAGCAAAATCATTCCTATGATCGCTGTTTCTTATGGGGTTGGACTGGGTATTGAATTTGCCTTTGCTATTTTTAGAGGACATGATATCAATGAAGGATATTTGGTTACGGGGCTTTTAATTCCTATGATCATGCCAATTGACATCCCTTTATGGATGGTGGCACTCTCGGTAGTATTCGCAGTAATTATTGGGAAAGAGGCATTTGGTGGTACGGGAATGAATATTCTGAATCCTGCCTTAACAGCCAGGGCTTTCGCCTTCTTTGCGTATCCTACTTATATGTCTGGAAACCAGGTGTGGGTGAGCGATGCGAGTAGTATAGATGCTGTCTCGGGAGAGACAATCTTAGGTTCCCTCGCGGCAGGACATCCGGTTGAATACGGCTTTATGGATATGTTCACCGGAACTATTCCGGGATCCATAGCAGAAACATCCACGATTTTAATCTTGTTGGGAGCCTTGCTCCTGGTTTTTACAAAAGTTGGAAGCTGGAGGATCATTCTCAGTGGGTTTATAGGTGCCGCTGTGATGGCATTTATTTTTAACTTGCTTCCAGCGATGGGCTTGGAAGGGAATAGTTTGACAAATTTCCCCTGGTATCAGCACCTGGTTATTGGTGGGCTGGCCTTTGGGATCGTGTTTATGGCAACCGATCCAGTTTCGGCCTCACAAACCACAAAAGGAAAATGGATTTACGGATTCTTAATAGGGTTTCTGGCGGTGATGATCCGAGTGTTCAATCCGGCGTATCCCGAAGGAATTATGTTGGCAATTTTACTGATGAACGTTTTTGCACCCGTTATAGATCATTATATAATTGAAGGGAATGTTAAGCGCAGGAAAAAGAGACTGTCAAGTAGTGTACCTGTTCAAATTAAAACAGCAGTATAATTATGGAAGAGAAGAAAGTAAATAGAACCAATAGCAATTCCTATACCTTCATATTTGCTATAGTCCTGGTTATAGTGGTAGGAACTGTCCTGGCATACGCCGCGACCACCCTGCAACCATTACGGGATGAAAATGTGCGAAAGGAAAAAATGCAGAATATTTTGGCCACCGTGGGGATTGAAACAACCCGGGATGAATCAGAGGTATTATACAACCAATACGTC
>JBGSWA010000455.1:0-17618 GCA_041752645.1 Gillisia sp.
GGTATATTTTCTGGCCCTGGTATTCTGGATCATAACCGGCCCGTTTTTATCATCTATATTCACCAGTGCGAAAGCCGATGCTGGTAATTGGTCAAAAAACGACTTTTTGACATCCCTGTCTTCGGCAAAGGTCTTGTGATAATCCAGATGTTCATGGGTTAAATTGGTAAAAACCCCGCCCGCAAAATGCAGTGCCTCCGTTCGTTTCTGTGCTATCCCGTGGGAGCTCACCTCCATAAAACAAAATTCCACCCCCTGCTCATTCATTTCCTTTAAATAGGAATTGATCATCAGGGAATCCGGGGTAGTATGGGTTGAAGGGTATATTTTGTCCGCAACCATAATATTTACAGTCGAGAGCAACCCCACCTTAAATCCTGCTTTGCTGAATAGATGATATAAAAGTGTGGCTACGGTGGTTTTGCCATTTGTACCGGTAACCCCGACTAATTTTAAATTCTCTGATGGATTGTCATAATAATTGGCGGCCATATAAGCCAGGGCAGAATGAGAGTTTTCCACCTGCACATAGGTTACCCCCTTGACAATTTCCCCAGGCAAATCTTCACAAATTATAGCCATTGCTCCCTGCTCCACTGCAGACTTGATATAATCGTGCCCGTTGGAAAGGCTTCCTTTCACGGCCAGGAAAACATCATTTTTCCCAACTTTTCTGGAATCGTATTCAAGGGAATTAATTGCCACCTCAGTATTGCCTATGACAGCCTCTATGGGTACCTTGTATAATATGTCCTTTAATTTCTTCAACCTAAACTAAGTGCTACTTTTTGATTCGTATTTATTTTTTCTCCGGGCTTAATGGATTGCTTTTTTACATTGCCTTTTCCTTCCACCCGTACCTCTAACCCCATATTTTCCAATAGTGCCAACGCATCCATTATTGGCATCCCTATTACGTCTGGCATGCGTTTTAAGTCCTGCTGTGCGGCGGCGAAATATTTTTCAAAATCCCTGGAGATCACCTCGTTCTCTATTTCCAAAGATTCCAGCTCGTCCTCCACCGGAGTATCCGTATAAATTTTCTGGGCAATTCGTTTAAAAACAGGTCCGCTTACATCCGCCCCGTAATACCCGATGCTGTTCTTTGGCTTGTGAATTATGACAATACTGGTATACTTTGGATTTTCAGCGGGAAAATAGCCCACGAAAGACGAAATATACCGCCTGTTGGATGCCCAGTCCTTCATCCAGTATTCGGTCTGTGCAGTCCCAGTTTTCCCGGCCATGGAAAAATTTGGGGAGTACAGACTTTTTGCCGTTCCCCGGATCACCACATTTTTCAACATCTCCTGCACCTTCCCGATGGTCTCCTGGGAACAGATGGCAGGATTGATCACCACTACCTCATTCTCTAAAATAACCTTATCCCATTCCTTAATTTCTTTAATAAATCGAGGTTTTACCAAAACCCCATTATTTGCAATGGCATTATAAAAGGCGAGGGTTTGCAAAGGAGTAATTTGAATACTTCCGTAGCCATAAGCCATCCAGGGCAGGGAAAGGCCTGACCATTTTTTGTCCCCGGGACTGGGAATATAAGGGGCGCCTTCCCCTACAATAGAAATTCCCAATTTCTTGTTCAAATCCATGCGGTTGAGCCCATCTATAAATTTCTGAGGCTTGTCCTTGTAATTATCATAGATCAGTTTTACAACCCCTACGTTCGAGGAAACCTCAAAAGCGCGCGATGCCGTTATTTTCCCATAGCCTCCTCGGTGTGAATCCCTGACCTTATTTCTTCGGATGGTCAGGATTCCGTTTTCGGTATCTACCACCGTATTGGTGTCAATCACCTTATCTTCCAGGGCAACCACCAGGGCCATGAGTTTAAAGGTGGAACCTGGTTCATTGGATTCCCCGACCGCGTAGTTCAGTTTTTCAAAATAGGTGCCTTTTGAGGTGCGCCCCAGATTGGAAATCGCTTTTATCTCCCCGGTTTTGGTTTCCATCACCACCACGGTGCCGTGATCGGCCTCGTATTTTTCAAGTTGCGCCAACAGGGCGTGATGTGCTATATCCTGAATGGTAACATCTATGGTGGAGATCACATCATAGCCGTCTTTTGGTTCCACCTCATTATTATCGCTGATGGGTTTCCATTGTCCCTTGGCAATTTTTTGCTTGAGCCGATGCCCATCGGTGCCTTCCAAAAAAGGGCTAAAGGCTCCCTCAAGGCCTACCCGGGTAGAATATCCCTGGTCGTCCTGGCGATCGTACCCAACGGTTCTGGCGGCCAATTCCCCTAAGGGGTGTTCCCGGACGGTTCGCTGTTCTGTGATCATCCCTCCCCTGTTCGCTCCCAAATTGAACATGGGAAAGCTTTTCATAGTTAAATATTCAGAATAGCCCAGATTCCTTGCTATTAAAAAATAGCGGTGTTTGTTTATTCTCGCCGATCGCAAAGCCTGTGCCCAATGGGGGGCACTTTTTCCAAGCATAGCGGACAGCTTTTTGGACAAGGGGATTATATTTTCTTCAAAATTCTTATCCGTTACGGTTACCGCATCAAAACGCACATCGTATTTGGGGACCGAGGTAGCCAAAAGATTTCCGTTGGTATCGTATAGATTTCCCCTGTTGGCCGTGATGGTAAAGTTTTTAAAGGCGCGGTCATCGGCCAGATCCTTATATTTATCGCCTTCCACAAACTGGATATTGAGCAACTGCACAACCACTCCTATAGCAAAAAGGAACAAGCATCCTGCTATAAAATACAATCGGTTTAATATGTGTTTTTCAGTTGTTGCCAAAATATCCCTTTTCAGTTATTTTTATTAAAATTTTATACGGGGGGGTTTCTGAGGGTTTTACACCCCTGTCTGCCATCTTGAAGGTAATATTGGACTCCATCTTCAACTTCATCAAAGTGGATCGCTTCTCCACGAATTCGCTCCGAAGTTCCCGTACCTCATTATTTATTTTCGCTATGGAATGTACCTTGCGCTCCGCGCTATGTGAACAGGCGATCATCACAATGGCCAAAAGGGTACAAAAAACGATAAACCGCCAGTTTTTAAACGCATCATCACTGATGAGAAAATTTGCCTTTAGTATGTTATAAACCCCTTTTTTCATAGCTTTTGATCAAAAAACCCCTACAATTGGGGATTGCAATACATTTATAATTTTTTGGCAATGCGTAATTTTGCACTTCTCGCCCTTTTATTTTTTCTTATTTCCTCCGGGGCAGGCACTATTAATCCATTCACCTTTTTGAACGGCACCGAGATATTTCCATAAAAATCCTTTTCAGCTTCCCCTTCAAAAAGACCGCTTCGAATGTATCTTTTTACCAATCGGTCTTCCAGGGAGTGGTAGGAGATCAAACTCAGTCTCCCGCCCTTTTTCAACAAATCCTGGGTTTGCAACAGGAATTCCTTTAACGCCTCAATCTCCTGGTTAACCTCTATGCGGATAGCCTGGTAGATCTGGGCCAAAATCTTGTGTTCTTTTTCCTTAAATAAAAAGGGACGCAACACCTCCTTTAACTGCTCACTGGTTTGGATTGGCGCCAGCTCCCTAGCCTTTACGATCTCAGCCGCAATCCTCGGAGCGTTCCGCAGCTCTGCGTATTCATAAAACATCCTTTTCAGCTGCTCTTCCTCATATTGGTTGATAACCTCCAGGGCGCTCAAAGATCCTTTCTGGCTCATCCTCATATCGAGTTTCGCTTCAAAACGGGTAGAGAAACCTCGCTCGGCAACATCGAACTGATGGGAAGAAACCCCAAAATCGCCTAAAATACCGTCCACTTCCTTTACTTCGTAAAACCTTAAAAACCTCTTGATAAACCTGAAATTTTCATTGATCAGGGTAAATCGCGGATCTTCTATTTTGTTTTCCAGCGCATCCTGATCCTGGTCAAAGGCGAACAACCTGCCTTTCTCTCCCAATCTGCTTAGAATTTCCCTGGAATGTCCACCCCCACCAAAGGTGACATCCACATAAATGCCATCCGGTTTGATGTTCAATCCATCTACAGATTCCTTTAACAATACTGGATTATGATATTCCATCAGACATTATATTTCCCATGACATCCTCAGCCAGTTGTGCAAAATCGTCGGCTCCGACATCAATGGTGTTTTCATATTTATTTTTATCCCAGATCTCAATAATATTGATCGCCGCGGACAACACAATTTCCTTATCAATTCCTGCAAAACCCATCAGGTCCTTTGGGATCAGCAACCTGCCGTTTGTATCTACCTCCACGGTTTTAACCCCCGCGGTGAATTTTCTGATAAAATCGTTGTTCTGCTTTACAAACCGGTTTAACCCGTTTATTTTCTCCATCAAAACATTCCACTCCGCAATAGGGTATAATTCCAAACATGGCTGGAAAACAGATCTTTTTATAACAAAGAGCTCCTTTAAAACCGGGGACAACTGCTTTTTTAATGCAGAAGGAACCATAAGACGGCCCTTAGCATCAACTTTGCATTCGTATGTTCCAATTAGGTTTACCACTTGATCTCTTTATAGCTTCAAATGTATTAAAAATATTACCACTTTTTACCACATTACCCCACATTGTTGATAAGTTTCCCCACCTATTGTACTGAGAACCTACTAAATAGCGCTACTCCATTAGGTTTCAGGACCTTGCTTTTTTGATTGTAATTGTTAAATTTTCATTAAAAAATTAATGCTTTTTATTGCGAAAAGTTTTGAGTAAAGGATAAGGCTATTCTGTAATAATGGTTGTACTTGCGCTGAAATAGCTATATTTGCATATGTTAACAGCAAAGCTCCTCAATGAGAAATAATATACAACAGGAAGGGAAGTTCTCTTACCTGGAAATTGGCGAAGGTGCTCCAATCGTCATTCTACATGGCCTTATGGGCGGGTTGAGCAATTTTGATGGAGTTGTTAACTTTTTTCCTCAAAAGGGTTATAAAATTTTAATTCCGGAATTACCATTATATACATTACCACTTCTAAAAACCAGTGTTGGAACCATTGCAAAATATTTAAAGGATTTTCTTGTACTCAAAGGCTATAAGGAAGTCATATTATTAGGGAATTCCCTGGGAGGACACATCGCCCTTTTATGCACAAAATTATATCCGGAACTAGTGAAGGGTTTGGTGATCACCGGCAGCTCCGGCTTATACGAAAATGCGATGGGTGAAAGCTATCCGCGTCGTGGTGACTATGAATTTATCAAGAAAAAAGCGGAAACTGTATTCTACGACCCCTCCATTGCAACCAAGGAAATTGTAGACGAGGTATATGTGACGGTAAGCGACCGGAATAAGCTTATAAAAACCCTGGCCATCGCAAAAAGTGCCATCCGTCACAATATGTCCAAAGATTTGCCCAAGATGACAACCCCCACCTGTATAATTTGGGGCAAGAATGACAACGTAACCCCCCCGGAGGTCGGCGAAGAATTTAACAGATTGCTTCCCGACTCAGATTTGTATTGGATTGATAAATGTGGACATGCAGCCATGATGGAACATCCCGATATATTTAATGAACTGCTCTTTAGCTGGCTTCAAAGGAAGGGATTTTAGACTGAAATATATGAAAATTAAGACTGCTGAATTTCTTGTCAGCAATACCGAGGTTGGAAAATGCCCGGAAAGCTCCCTGCCAGAATATGCATTTATAGGAAGAAGCAATGTGGGAAAATCTTCCCTTATCAATATGCTTACCCAACGGAAGAACCTGGCGAAAACCTCAGGCAGACCCGGAAAAACACAACTGATCAATCATTTTTTAATCAATAAAGATTGGCATCTGGTAGATTTGCCGGGTTATGGCTATGCCCGGGTTTCAAAATCGACAAAAAAAACCTTTCAAAAATTTATTACCGCCTATTTTGAACAGAGGAAGCAAATGCTCTGTGCCTTTGTGCTAATCGACAGCAGGCACGAGCCCCAGGCGATAGACCTGGAATTTATGAGATGGATGGGCGAGCGCGGAATTCCGTTCTATATCATTTTTACCAAAGCCGATAAACTCAGGCCAAAGGCCCTGGAGCGCAATCTGGAAATTTACAAAACCAAGATGCTGGAGACCTGGGATCAAATGCCAGAATATTTCACCACCTCAGCGGAAAGTGATCTGGGAAGGGATGATGTTCTAAAGCTGATAGAAACTATTAACGATCAATTTATCAGGGAAAACTAGATTTCAGACAATTCAGTTTTAACCATATCAGTCAGGACCTTGCTACACTACTGAACACACATTTTCATCAGCACATAGCTTTAATGACCTGCGGTAGTTCGCGAATCCTTTCGGAATCAGGGAAGGCATTGGTCTGGATGTCATTTACTTTGAACTGCGGGAATTCCTATACTGCGTGACAGGGCGCACAGTCTCCCAGTTCATAGGCTCTGTTTTTGATAGGCTTGTTGTTGTAGAGCTTTCTTATCTATTCCCCATTTTATTAATAATCTCTCTTAACAGGTCATTTTGTTCTTGTCTTAAAGCGATAAATTTATTCACCCATTTGTAAATCAAATAAAATATTCCAAATAGTATCGCAAAATAAACAAGAACAATTAGAAACGGAAAGAAAGGAATAATGCCCATAATTTTATTTTTAGATTATTAATTTTTGAAAAAGGACAAGTAGTCCTGAGTTATTTGTTTTTGAAACATTAATTAGATCCTCAATTTACGTTAAATTTATTTTCTTATTGGACCTGAATTATCAATTCTTATATTCCTTTAAACATACCCCTTATATATCTTGCTCATTGGGTTATATTTTTTATGGGGTATATACCGCCGTGGCACACCTCAAGAATTAGTGGTGGGCGGGTTTAGCAGTACTTGACTTTCGGTTTAATCATATCTTTGGATATATTCAATCTCGTTGCCTGTTGCACCATTTACAATTAGTTAATTTCATGGCACGCAAGGAACTCCAGGCGAAAAACTCTTCACTCCCTTTAGGTTAAGTGACCGGATACCAAAAGAGAATTTTTATCACAGATTAAAACAAGCCCTCAACTTGGATTTCCTCGCATTTTCTCGATCACGATACAGATGAACATCTTCCCTGGAACAATACCATAGGCCGTACTTAACAGCTTTTTCCCGAAGATATTTTTGAGGAAGTATTCACCCGGGTTTTTAAGTGATGCGCAGAAAGCAGGACTGGTAGGTGGCCATACCCAGGTAATTCATTCAGCTCCCGTTAAGCCAATGCCTAGGGACATCCAGAGGTCAAAGTCCCTGCAGTGGAGCTGGAAGAATACCTCTGCAGGGTGCGTGTACAAAGCAGTAGGGACAGAAACGACAAAGGGATTAAGGTTCCTAATGAACAACAAGAAAGCCGCAAGGTTGCCAATCGTGAGCTTGGATAAGCAAGCATATCGTTGTAACGTCCCAAAACACTTTTATGTGAAAATCAAAGAAGCAGATCCGGCTGTCATTGGAAGAAAGAATATGTCATTACCTGGGGAGGCCTCCAGAGTCACGGGTTAGTTATATGGAGAAGTCCGCAGAAGTCATGGTACTTGCGGTAACCAGCTGTTATAAATAAACAGATGACTCACAAACAAGGATGGACCGAACGTAGATCTCTTAGAAATTAGAATAGCACTAGGCCTTGGTGAATAGCCTAATCATAAAGTAGAGGAAAGTCTTAGTTGGTGAAGAGAGCAACTATGCGATGATTCAACCGCCATATGAGACCCTCACGAAGGGTAGTGTGAGAGGAGCACTCCGTCAGTTTCTGGCAGAGCCGGCTATTCCATTGTAGCACGTTGATTTTTTGGTCGATTAAGCCAATAAAATTTCTGCTGGTATCTTTAATCCCTTGTATAGCGATTTTATCATACCCAAAGTCAGTCTTCTCTTTCTATTAAGAATCTCACTTACTCGACTCTGACTGCCAAGATATTTTACCATATCAGCACTAGTCATCCCCATTTGCTCCATTCGAAATTTAATGGCATCAATAGGGTCTGGTGGCGCAATGGGATAATGTTTCATCTCGTAGGATTCAACTATTGTTACTAATAAGTCTAATTCATCACCTTCAGGGCTATCCTTTTTTGCTCCCCACAATTCTTCAATCCTGCTTATTGCAGTATTATAATCTTGTTCTGTTTTAATTGGTCGAATATCCATAATCAAATCGTTTTAGCATAAATTTTATCATACTGTTTATGAGTTCCTATAAATCTTATAAAAATTATTTGAAACTCATAATCAATCGCAACTACTAATCTGTAATCATTGCCTTTAATATTGAAAACCACCCTCCCGTCTCCGACAATGCTGGCATTTTTATAATGCTTTTTCAACTCATTTGAGTTTTTCCAATCTACTGTTTTAGCATCATGATACCAGGCTCTTAAAGACACTTCGGAATCAGAGTATTCTGGTTTTTCAAAAAACTCTCTTAGAGTTCTAAATGCAATAATTCTCATGTTGCAAAGTTACAAAAAATCAAATTGAATTTCCCAATTTGGGATATAAATCTTCACGAATAGCTATCATGTTTTTTTTAATGAGCTACACCAGGGCTTGTATTAGCAGTGTCCATTTTTCAGGCTAAGGATTTAGGCCACTTCTTATATGCTTTTTTGGTTATCTGCATTCTAAGATAAGTAAAAAAGGTACTGCTGCTTAGAGCTGCAAATATTAAAAGTCTTCTTTTAAAGTCCGTTCCCCGGTTCCATTGTGTATTAGAATTCCTCCTAAACATTGTGGAATAAGGGGAAAGCATTCAGATAAAAGCGGATCCCGGAATGGGAAAATATTAAGGCAGTTGACCTATTGACTACTTCAAATTTTCCCCTACCTTGTCCTCAAGTATTTGTAAGGTGATAACGTTTGGATAGTTAAAAAGGGATCATTCCGAAAAGTTGTGGAGAGCAATCCAATTAGTAGTTTGATATTTGCCTAAAAATATACCATGAAGAACTACTAAGATTTAATAAAGCTTGGTTTGTCTCAGTTTATATTGGATCATATTGATTTAACTAAAGAAACAGAGGTGCTTCATTAATACGTTGAAGCAGCGCAACATCCCTCCCCAGGCTGAGTCTAAATGGTTTTTTTCTCCAATGGGTTCATGATTTAATGCTAAAATTAAAGCCTAAAAAAAACAAGACAGTGTGTGAAAAATATAGAATTCTTCCTTTTCAGATTGACCAATATATGTGCTTAGCCCACAACAATTGTTCTTGATCCTTAAAAAGACTCTACGAGATCTCATCGCCACATACTTTGATACGTACCCAAAAGTAGGTCCTTCTCCGGAATAGATTCAAAATAATCCGAAGTTTTGAAAACGAAAAAAAACCTGCCAGGGATTCAATTCCTGACAGGTTTATATTTATATCTGGATAGGCGGCGATGTAAGTTATAATTTAACCGTCTTAATCTATTGTCTTCCTTCCTTGGTCGGTTTTATTTAGCCTACAATTTTAATCGCAGGCAAATCTTCACAGATTCACTGAAATTAGCGATAAGTCATCCACATCCATTCTTTTTCCAGATCCGGAAAAAACCAGGTTCATTTAAAAAAAACAAAACAAAAAAACTGTCCGGAATAAAATTCCCAACAGTTCTTGAATGAATTAATTACAATTAAATATTAAAGTGCAGCGACGTGTTTAGTCAATTTTGACTTCAGGTTTGCAGCTTTATTATTGTGTATAATATTATTCTTAGCCAATTTATCAATCATTGAAGCTACAGAAGGGTATAAGGCTTCAGCTTCTGATTTTTCCAACTCACGCAATTTCTTGATAGCGTTCCTGGTAGTTTTATGTTGGTAGCGATTTCTAAGACGTTTGGTCTCATTGCTACGGATTCTCTTTAACGCTGACTTATGATTTGCCATTACAACTCTATTTAATTAATTTTTTAAAAGTAGTCCGTAGGGGAATCGAACCCCTGTTACATGGATGAAAACCATGCGTCCTAACCCCTAGACGAACGGACCAATCTTTCTTTTAACGCGGATGCAAAAATACAACTATTTTCTTATGTCGCAAATGTTGAACTATTTTTTTCTAAAATATTTAAAAAAACAATTTCCACGGGGATTATTAAGCCTCTCGAAAGTATTTTTCAAATCCCTTTCCTCTGGAGATGCGGCCTTTATACATGAAAAATCCGGTACTGAATTCCCCGTTTTCAATAGAAAAATAGATTTAAAAAAGGGAATTTCATTTTTTTTAATCCATAAATGCCTTAAAATTTCTAATAGGCCTTTGCAAATAGCACCCTTTGAGAAGATGGATTTCCGGTTAAAATACATTTTCCTTCTTCTTTCTTCCCTTGCATTGGAATACACCTGATAGTTGCTTTTGTTTTATCCTTGATCAGCAACTCGGTTTGAGAGGTACCATCCCAATGTGCCGATATAAATCCACCTTTTGATTTCAGCTCTTCCTTGAATTGCTCAAAAGTATCTACCTCGGTAATATTCTGATCCCTGAAATTTTTAGCCCTATCGTAAAGATTTTCCTGTATTGTTTGCATTAGATCCTTTACCCTGTCAACCACCTCCGCGAGAAGGACACTTTCCTTGCTCAGGGTGTCTCTTCTGGCGAGCTCTACGCTTCCCTTTTCCAAATCCTTAGGTCCAATGGCAATTCGCACCGGAACGCCTTGTAATTCGTATTGCGCAAACTTCCAGCCGGGCTTATAGGTATCTCTGTCGTCATATTTTACCGATACTCCCTTGGCTTTTAATTTTGCGACCAGATCATTAGCAACCTCAGAGATTTGCGCCAGTTGCTCGGGCCCCCTGTAAATTGGAACAATCACTACCTGTATAGGGGCCAGGCTAGGTGGCAATACCAATCCCTGGTCATCGCTATGAGTCATGATCAGGGCCCCGATCAACCTTGTGGACACCCCCCAGGAAGTGGCCCACACATATTCCAGACCCCCTTGCTTGGAAGCAAATTTAACATCGAAGGCCTTTGCAAAATTTTGTCCTAAAAAATGCGAAGTCCCGGCCTGCAATGCCTTGCCATCCTGCATAAGGGCTTCTATACAATAGGTTTCCTCGGCCCCGGCAAAACGTTCGTTTTCAGATTTGGTTCCTTGAATTACCGGAATGGCCATGAAATTTTCAACAAATTCGGCATATACCTTATTCATTTTCTCGGCCTCCGCAACCGCCTCTTCCCTGGTCTCATGAGCGGTGTGCCCTTCCTGCCATAAAAACTCGGAGGTTCTTAAAAAGAGCCTTGTCCGCATTTCCCAGCGAACCACATTTGCCCACTGGTTGATAAGAAGCGGCAAATCCCTGTAAGATTGAACCCACCCCTTAAAGGTATTCCAGATAATTGCCTCGGAGGTAGGCCTGACAATCAATTCTTCTTCGAGTTTTGCCTCCGGATCCACAATTAATTTTGCAGGGTTGTCCGGATCGGTTTTTAGCCTGTAATGGGTCACTATTGCGCATTCCTTGGCAAAACCCTCCGCATTTTTTTCTTCGGCCTCAAACAGGCTTTTAGGCACAAAAAGCGGGAAATAGGCGTTTTGATGCCCCGTTTCCTTAAACATCCTGTCCAGTTCGGCCTGCATCTTTTCCCATATCGCATATCCGTAGGGCTTGATAACCATACAGCCACGAACCGCTGAATTTTCAGCCAGATCGGCATGTACCACAAGATCGTTATACCATTTTGAATAGTCTTCCCCGCGTTTAGTTAATTTCTTGCTCATTCTTATTTTTTGGTATAAATATTGTGAATTAATTGTATATTAAATGTTTGTTGCGCCTTTGTTAAAGGCTCAGATAGTTAACGCAAAACTAACTAAATTTGTAATGTTCAACAATAAAATACACCGCTAATGAAACTTAAAATTTTAAACCCAGGGATCAACCTTTTTTTCATAGCTCCAGTGTCTTTACTTTTGTTGGCATCTTGTAGCTCCTACCAGTATTCCGGTTCCGACAGGGATGGGGTCTACGGAGACACCAGAAGAGTGTACAGCGAACAGGAACAGTATGCAACCCAGGAGGATCCTAAGAGCAGCTATTATAAAAATCTGTTCTCCGAGGAAGCCGTTTTATATAATGAACTATTGGCAGAAGATGCCATTTTCACCGATGTGGAAAGCTATACCTCTACAGGAGGGGATTATTCAGAACAGCAATCCGATTACCAGGGCGGAAATGCTCCCTGGGGGCAGGATCCGGATTCTTATTCCATAAATATTTATAACAATGGTTTTTATGGTGGTTTTTACAATCCCTATTGGGGCGGAGGCTATTATCCGTACCATCCGTTTCTAGGACCTGGCTATTGGGGCCACGGCTATGGAAGTTCCTGGAGTATAGGTTTTGGAGGATATTACCCGTATTCCGGTTTTGGATTTGGATATGGATATGCGATACACCCTTATTTTTATGGTGGCAGGGGATGGTATAATCCTTACAACTATCATTCCTACCGAAATTATAATTTCCGACAAAATGTTTCTTATAACACCGGACGAAGAAATGCAGTATCTTCCTTTAGGGAAGGCACCAGGTCAAACCTGAGGAACGCGGTAAATCTCGATTCCAGAAGGCGAAGTTCCACCTATTCCAGGAGCATTAGGAATTTAAGAAATTCCGATGATCAGTACGGCCTTACCAGAAGATCTACAGGAGACTATAACAGCTCCCGTAGAAATACGGACAGCCGATACCAAAGAAGCCCTCAGCAGTCCACAAACCGGTCTTCCCGCAGCAGCGACACCTATTCCCGACCAGCCAGCACAAACAGAAGCAGCAACAGCGGAACAGTAAGAAGCTCAGGTTCAACCAGGAGTTCCGGAAATACCCAGTCCTCTTCAGGATCGAGCTCCAGAAACCGGGGTAGAGGAAATTAAATTTAAAAAAAATAAATTTTTATGAAGAAGCTATATATAATGCTTGCCACCTGTTTCGTACTCACGTATTCTCAGGCCCAGGATATCACTGATGCGGTGAGATATTCCTCCGAAGAATTAACCGGGACTGCCCGCTTCAGGGCGATGAGCGGGGCATTTGGCGCTTTGGGTGGCGATTTGTCGGCCATGGGAATCAATCCGGCAGGATCAGCGGTATTTCTAAACAGTTTTGCCACGGTATCCTTGAATTATAGCCAAAGAAAAAACGATACCCAATATTTTAACGGGATCACCTCGAATGAAAATTCAGAGGTGAATTTCGACCAGGCGGGCGCAGTTTTAGTGTTTAATAGTACCAATCCAGAAAATAACTGGGGGAAATTCACCTTAGGCGTAAACTATTTACAAACAAATAATTTTGACGACCGTTTTGTAGCCCGCGGCACAAGCCCGAATTCCATAGACCAATACTTTTTAGGATATGCGGACGGAGTTCCCCTGGAACTTCTTCAACTCATGGAGGACGAAAGCATCACTGAACTTTATTCGTTTTTAGGAGAAAACGAAGGTTTTGGGGCTCAACAGGCATTCCTGGGATTTCAGGGATTTGTGATTGAACCGGATTCAGAGGATCCTGAAAACACTTTGTACTTTTCAAACCTTGCTTCCGGAGATTTCAATCAAACCTATTCCCTTGCATCTACCGGATTAAACGGAAAGTTTTCCTTCAATTTTGCATCAGAATTTAAGGATTTCCTTTATTTGGGGGTTAATTTAAACGCTCATTTCCTGAATTACGACAGGGCTACCCAATTGCTGGAAACCAACAGTAATTCCGGAAGTGTGACCAGTGAGGTGCTGTTTTCCAACAATCTGAGCACCATTGGAGATGGGTTTTCCTTCCAGCTTGGTACTATCGCAAAGCTGAGCGATACTTTCAGACTGGGCCTTTCCTACGAATCTCCGACCTGGCTCACCATTGAGGAACAAACTACCCAAAGATTGGAAAGCTTCAGTGATCAATCAAACTTTGTAAACCCAAATGTGGTAAATCTTTACCCGGATTATCGACTTAAAACCCCGGGGAAGATCACCGGAAGTCTGGCCGTATTATTTGGATCAACCGGATTGATAAGTTTTGATTATTCGTATAAGGACTTTTCAAATACCGAGTTCAGACCAGTTGGAGATCCGGAATTTATGTTCCAGAACAGCCAAATTGCCGATAACCTAAAAGCTGCTTCCACCTACAGGGTTGGTGGAGAATACCGAATCCAGGAGTGGAGCCTTCGTGGCGGATATAGATTTGAAGAAAGTCCTTATGAAAATCAAAGCAGCCTGGGGGATCTCAATGGATATTCCTTTGGCCTGGGTTATAATTTCGGAAATATAAAAGTGGATTTAGCCTATGATAATTCCACCAGGGAAGACACCCCCCAATTATACCAGGTGGGCCTGACCAATTCCGCAACGATCGACAGGGACTACTCAAGTGTAATCCTCTCTTTAAGCTTTGGGCTATAATCCCTTAAATTGACCAAATTCGAGCTTGGAAAAGACAGAGGAGTTCATGATCTGCATTTGAAATTTGAAGGCCATTATCTCTTCAGGGTAAAATGCCCCTTGAAGCGTTGGGGCATTCCCGATTCAGGATCCTGATATTCCAGTAAAAACCAGTAATCATCTCCCGGCATAAACTGAGAATTGTAGGTCCCGTCCCATCCTGCCCCAATTGGATCCAATTGTTTTAATAGTTTCCCGTACCGGTCAAAAATACCCACTCCAGTAATGGATACCTCCAAATCGTTAATCACATTCCAGGTGTCGTTATACCCATCGAAATTGGGAGTGAAAAACCGAGGGTATCCAATTAATCTGAAGGGCTGAGAAATTACCCCTCCACATCCATGAATTTCCCTGGCCGAAATTCTGTGGTTTCCTGCAGGCACGGATGCAAAAGAGCCCGATACCTGCCAGGGACCCTCGTCAAGACGGTATTGATAGGTTGCTTCCTCCCCTCCTACGCCAAGGGCAGTTCCTCTGACACTATACCCGCTGTCGAAATCATTTCCGGAAACCTGAACAGAAACTTCCCTCGGGCCAGCATAGGATTTTATCGCTGTCCTGAAAACAGCCTGGCAGCCGGATATTTTATCTGTTATTAACACGGAAAGTTCCGATTCCCCTGGCACCTCGCTAATTGTGAAGATCGGATTTTGCACTCCATCCCCGTCGGGATCATTTGCAGACACCCAGGAATAGGTATATCCCGGACCTAAATCTTCTCCTAAGCTAACAGGAGCCACTAAATTTCCATTGAAATCAGCGCACAGAACACTGATTGGATTTAAATGGATTACCGGGGCGGGCTTTACAAGCAGGTTAAAAGATACCGGCTGCGAGGTGCAACCGGAAGTCTGATTGGTTATGGTGGAGAAGATTTCCTGTTGGTCCGTGCCCTCAAAAGCGACCGGGTTTTTTACCGGGATTCCATTCTTAAGATCAGCCTGGGATTCATAAAAATCAATTTTAAAGCTGTCCGGGGAGCCCATATAATTCTGGAACAATTCGCTCTCGAGCACAGTCAGATCAAAGATGGCGGAGTCATCATTGCTGCACCCGGCAAGATCAAAAGGTTTTACGGCTTCCGGAGGATCGAAGAATTCGATCCTTACCTGATCTGTTATCTCTGTCCCGGCTACAATTATTTGATATAATCCCGGCTCTGACACAGTTAGAAATGCGCCCGATTGATTTGGAATAGGTTTAAAATCCCCCAAAGCCTCATCAAAAACATACCATTCAAAGCTATTGGCTATTACGTTTTTTGCCTCCAATTCCACAGAGGTTTCTCCACATATTTTTTTGTCATCCCCCAGGATGCTTACAATGGAACAATCTGTAGTGCCAGCATGGGGATCGGAAATATTTGTTTGCTGCAGGCTGATGAACCCGGGTTCCGATGAAAAATTCGTGATCATCACTACATAGACCTCGCCTTCTTTGGCCTGGCTGATATTAAAATTTTCAGTTGCTTCGAGGGAATAACTGCAGCCTATTATATTTCGTGAGGAAAGCGAGGCCTGGCTGCACAAATTATCTGTGGCAGCAAAAGGTCCCCAGGCAATAAAATCCACGTCCAGAGTGCCCCCGGAACCATCAGGATGAATACTCTGGCTTATTTCAAAATTCAGGGTACCACCCCTGCCAATTTGCATATAAAACCAGGCTGGATAAGATTGATACTTCAGGCAACTGTAATCTGGGCCGGACTCTGCGGAAGCCGCAGTGCTATTGCCGGGATTTGAATTAGGGAATATATATTCCGAGGTGCCGGAACAAAATGGCTGGATGGAAGCACACCGGTCCCCCTGGGAAAACAGCATCCAGGTGCCTGTTAAATATAAGACAAACGTCAAACCATAAAGTTGTAATGATCTCATAATACCCCGGGTCGAAGAAAAATGCAAATTAAGAAAAATCGGGCAGAGTAGCGGCGTGGGTTTTCGCTAAATTTGCGGGAAACAGCTTTAAAATCCCTATCTTTGCAAGCTAAATTAACAGAATACGACTACCTTATAAAAAAGTGCTATGAAGATAGACAATATTGAAAATGAAATAGATGAAATTGGCGATGCTCATGCCTTTGCCAATTCAGAAAATCCCGTTAGAAAAGACGCTTTTGATCTTAGCAGTGCCGACAAAATTGCATTGATAAATCAGGATGTAAAGCATATTTTGGAAACCCTGGGAATGGATCTTAACGACGATAGCCTTAAAGGCACTCCGCAGCGTGTTGCAAAAATGTTTGTCAATGAAATCTTTTCTGGCCTGGATCCCAAGAAAAAACCCAAAGCTTCCACTTTTGAAAATAAATATAAATACGGCGAGATGCTGGTGGAAAAGAACATTGTCATTTATTCTACCTGCGAGCACCACCTTCTACCTATTGTAGGCAGGGCACACGTGGCATATATTTCAAAGGGATCGGTTATAGGTTTGTCAAAAATGAACCGAATTGTGGATTATTACGCCAGGAGGCCTCAGGTCCAGGAGCGACTTACCATGCAGATAGTACAGGAATTACAGCGAGCCCTTGGTACAGAGGATGTAGCTTGCATTATTGACGCAAAACACCTTTGTGTAAATAGTCGTGGCATTCAGGATATTGAAAGCAGTACGGTTACAAGCGAATTTGGAGGAGCCTTTAAAGATCCCACTGTTAAAAATGAATTTTTGGGCTACATTAAATTGAACACTTCTTTTTTAATTTAAGTTTGCAATTATAAATTTTAAGAAAGAAATCACTCCATGGCGCTATATAAGGATCAGAGTTTAAAAATATATAATTCAATGTCGGGCGAAAAGGAAATTTTCACCCCCATTAATGAAGGAAGTATAGGCATGTATGTGTGCGGCCCAACGGTTTACAGCAATGTCCACCTGGGAAACTGCAGAACCTTTATTTCTTTTGATTTGGTATTCAGGTATCTAAAACATTTAGGATTCAAGGTCCGGTATGTTCGTAATATAACAGATGCAGGGCATTTGGAAAATGACGCAGATTCGGGAGAAGACCGCATTGCGAAAAAAGCGAGACTGGAACAAATTGAGCCTATGGAAGTGGTCCAGCGCTACACCGTGGATTTCCACAATACCCTTCAGAAATTCAACAATTTACCGCCAAGCATAGAACCCACCGCGACCGGGCATATTGTGGAACAAATAGAAACTATCAAGAACATTCTCGAAAAAGGCTTTGCCTATGAGGTCAATGGTT
>JBGSWA010000456.1:0-8009 GCA_041752645.1 Gillisia sp.
CGCCACTACGCAGGAGCCGCTTTGTATCATTTGCGGCAAAGCAGTGGTATCAATTGTAAAATCGCCTTTGCCATTATTTTTATACAACCTATCCTGGTATCTTTTGTTTCCATCTGTAAACTGATTGCCGCCGCTTACTACATACAAATCTGCATCGCCATCACCGTCTGCATCAAAAAAAAGCGAACCTGCATCCACCACGCCATCTGCATATTTGCTGATTGGTTTGCCTATAAATTTTCCGTTACTATTTTGGATGTAAATTTTTCCTGTTTGCTGAAAAGCACCACCAATAAAAAAATCTTCCAGCCCATCGTAGTTTACATCTGCCACAGCAATGCCCTGCCCGTTTTCTGAATATTTACGGGGCAATAATCTTTCAAAATTAAAATCAATAAAATCCGAGTGTTTATCTTTATAATCTATTCCTAATGATAATGGTGATAAAGAGCTAAACAAAGCAGGAAGTGCAGGAATAGTTTTTCCGGGTTGATTAAAATTTCCGTCAGAATAATTAATTTTTAAAAAACTATTTGCTTTTATATTTTTTTGCACTGTCGTTTTTCCATCCGGCCATATTACAGAAAGAGAATCAATTACCTGATTTTTACCGAGTCCAAAATGCAAAGTATTTTCCACTGAACTTTCAAAACCCCTTACGGTTGATAAAAACCGTACCTGCATATTTTCTCCATAATTTATTTTTACTGTGCTGCCTGCAGCAAAAGCATTTATAGCAATACCTTTTAACTGAACCCTTAAAAAATTATTGGGAGAAGGTTTACCTGGATCGTTGGTTTTGTTTTTATAAATATGTGCGGGGGCATCCATATTATTGGTTACAATATCAAGGTCTCCATCATTATCCAGATCAACATAAGCCGCACCGTTTGAATACACTGTTTCCATAAAGCCCCACTCTTCACTCATGTCTTCAAAGCTATTATCCTGTTTATTCCTGTATAAATAGGGATGCTTTTTTATGCCTGGTCTTTTATTAAGTGCTCCGGCAATTTCTTTGTCGCTTTGGGCTTTTTTGTCGTTTGTATTGGTATAGGCGGAGATATCTGTCCTGAATTTTACGAAATCAAGATCTGTAACATCTTTGCCAAATCCATTGGTTACAAATAAATCCTGATAACCATCGTTATCAAAATCTGCAAAAAGCGGTGCCCAGCTCCAACTTGTTTTATAAATGCCAGACATTTGGCCTATTTCACTAAATTTCCCCATGCCCTGGTTTAACTGAAGTGTGTTACGCATGTACTGATTCAGGTACCCCTGACTCTGTGCATAATAAAAATTATCATAGTTATTTGGGCCCAGCATTTGCATCCGGTCTTTTCGTTTTTCCGGCAACATATCTACCGCTATTAAATCCATCAGACCATCATTATTAATGTCTGCTGCGTCATTTCCCATTGCAAAATGACTGGTATGATCAAAGTATTTAGTTGCTTCTTCTTTAAAGCTTCCATTACCGTTATTGATGTACAAAAGGTCATTGGATAAATAATCGTTAGTAACATAAATATCAGGCCAGCCATCTTCATTAATATCTACTATTGAAACACCAAGGCCATAACCTTCCTCGGTAATATTTGCAATTTTAGAAACATCGGTAAATACAGCATGACCGAGTTTAGGATCAAAATCATTTCTATAAAGCCTGTCGGTGTTTTTTGCTGAACCGTCTTTTCTTATCGGATAGGGCACATTGGGGGAGCGGTCATAAGAACCACCATTGAGTTCATACATATCCAGGTCACCATCCCGGTCATAATCAAAAAAAACAGACTGGATGGAAAGTGAAGGTTCTGCCAGCCCATATTCTTCTGTCATTTCTTTAAAGGTAGGAATGCCGGATTTATCAACTCCCAAATTGATAAACAACTCGTTTTTATAAGTCGCTTTATTTGTTGTGCCACCCGTGCTTAAAAAAATATCCGGCAAGCCGTCTGCATTTACATCGGCAACGGATACCCCAAATGGCCAACCACCTGTTTTAATACCTGATGCAATTGTTATATCCTCAAATTTTAAATTGCCTTTATTAATGTACAATTTAGAAGGAACCATATTGCCCACTAAAAAAATATCGGGTAGCCCATCATTATTATAATCACCTATACCAACCCCGCCGCCTATATAGATGTACTCAAAATTTACCAGGTTAAGTGAGTCGCTGGTTTTAATACTATTTTCAAAACTAACGCCTGATAAACCGGGAGGAATACTTTCAAAAAGAGTTTCCTTATTATTGACATATTTGGATGCACTTTTTATGTAGAAAAAATAAATGCCGAAGCCGATTAAAAAAATTGAACCAATGGCAAGAAATATGTACGTTGTTTTCTTCATATAAATAAAAAACCTTCAGTATTTTTTGATTTAATCGAAATAATACTGACGGTTGATAAAAAAATTATTGTATGGTTGGTTATTTTAGCCAGTTATCAATATCCTGGATTTTGTGTCAATACACCATTACTGGCATCAATTTCAATTTGATGAATCGGGAACAAAAAGTATCTATCATTCCAAGGCCTGCCTGCAGCAATTAAAGTACTTTTGAGCCTGTCGGTACGTTTTAAGTCAAACCACCTGATTTGCTCCAGCGCCAGTTCCAGGTTACGCTCATTTAATACAGCATCCCGAAACTGGTCTTTTGTTAACCCGGCAGTAAGATTTGGCAGGCCTGCCCTGTTCCGTACTTTATTTATTTCTGTATATGCAGCAATAGTGGCACCACTTACTTCATTCTCAGCTTCTGCTTTTATCAATACTAAATCGGCATAACGGTATATAATAAAATTATTTGGTTGATTATCACCCGAATTACCCGGGAATAGCCATTTTCCCTGGTTAGAAGCAGGGTTGGTGGGGTCTGTAAATGTTACTGCCCTGCGGCTATCCGTAGCGGCAAACTTTGGATATAAACTTGGGTCAACAGATGTAATGCCCCAGCCACTCAATGATGCAAACCGGGTTCCCTGTTGATCAACATTTACAAATTGAAGGGCAAAGATATCTTCTGGCCCGTTTTCCTTTGTTATATCAAATACATCTGCAAATGTGGGTGCAAGTGTATAAGCTCCGCTATTAATTACCTCGTTAGCTTTTGCCAGGGCATTGGTGTAATCTTTTCTTGTTAGATAAACTTTAGCAAGGTAGGCAGATGCTGCCCATTTTTTTACAATCCCTTTCGGAGCAGTTGCAGGCAGGTTAACTTCTGCATCTTTAAAATCCTGTATCACTTGAGTATATACTTCATCAACGGTGTTTCTTGGTATATTAACCTGGTCGGCTCTTTTGGTCTGAGTTGTTCTTAAAGGCACCCCTCCATACATTTGTACTAACTCAAAATAATTCAAGGCCCTCCAGAATTTTGCTTCCCCAATGGCAGCCTTTGCAAATGCCTGCCCGGCAGCACTATTATCTATTGCCAAAATTTTAGCTTCATTATCAATTATCAAATTGGCACCTGCAATGGCAGCGTAGGAGGAAGTCCACCATTGATAGATTTCCCCTTCTCCGCCAACTGAGGCTGTAAAAACAAGCTTTGGAAAATCTCCCCATTGGGAAGCCCCGTTACCTTCATCGCTGGTTCCATTAAGCACCATAGTCCCTGACTGCCCGTATCCTCCGCAACAAGCCTGCCGGGGGCGATACATACCTGTAAGGGCTGCGGTTACATCTTTTTGGCTTGCAAAAAATACACTTTCTGTTGTTTGGGAATACACTGTTTCTTCCAGTTTATTACACTGCGTAAATAATAAGGCTATGGGTAACATCCACAAACAACGCATTAAGTTTCTCGTATTCATATTATCAGTTTTTTTATTGTTATTAGAATCCAACATTTAATCCAAAAGTGTAAGTCTTAAACAAAGGAATAGACATGGCATCAATATTCCTGAGCAAATTACTTTGTGCAAAACTATTAACTTCAGGGTCGTACCCATTATATTTTGTTATGGTTAACAAATTTGTGGCACTGAAATACAGCCGGATACTTCTTGCAAATTTAATGGTTCCAGCCGGTAAATTGTATCCAAGATTCAATGACTTGAGCCTTACAAAGCTGGCATCTTCCACTGTAAAATCAGAATGTAAATCGTAACCAGCAGTTGTCCCCGGTGTTGGGTATTTAGCATCCAGGTTTGATGGCGTAAAATAATCATTAGCTGCTTTTGACCTGTTACCCAGCCTCGTTTGTACAAAGTCTGTAAAGTTCCACATTTCCCCACCAATTGCTCCTTGTATCAGGAAATTCAAATCAAAACTTTTGTAGGAAAAATTATTGGTAATACCAAAAACAAACTTTGGATTAGGGTCGCCAATTACCCTTCTGTCATTGGCATTAATAACACCATCTCCGTTCAAATCTTTAAATCTTCTGGAGCCTACCTTTGAACCTCCCGCGGCAATGCCTGGCCCTTTTGTAAGTTCTGCTGCATCACGAAAAATGCCATCAGACACATATCCCCAAAACAGGCCTACAGGCTGCCCTTTAATAAGGGCAATAGTAGCACCCTGTCCTCCAACTACATTAAAGTTAACGGGTAATGTATCTACTTTGCCCTGTCCCAAATCTTTAAACTTATTTTTATTGCTGGCTATGTTAGCATTAATATCCCACTTAAAATCTTTCTTGTTTATTACTGACCCCCGTAATTCCAATTCAATACCATTATTGGTAATACTGCCTACATTAGAAAGCTGGGTCGTATAACCTGAGTTTGCAGGCAGCGGTAAATACTGCAGCAAATCTTCTGTTGTTTTTGCATAATAGTTGATACTACCGGTAAGGCGCTGGTTCCAAAAACCAAAGTCTAACCCGATATTTAACTGCTTGGTGGTTTCCCATGTTAAATCTTGATTCCCGAATATAGCAGGAAAAACACCTGTTTGAAGCACACCGCCATAAGGATACTGGTTAAAGCCCAGTAAAGATTTTGTTTGTAGAGATGCTACCGCCTGGTTGCCACTCAAGCCATAACTAACCCGAAGTTTCAAGTCGCTAAGCGACTTGATATCCTTCAAAAAATCTTCCTGGCTTATTCTCCAGCTTACTGCACCAGAAGGGAAAAAAGCCCATTGGTTGCCTTTTGTAAATTTTGAAGACCCGTCGTAACGAGCTGTAAATGTTAGTATATACTTATCATGATACACATTATTCAGCCTCACAAAGTAGGAGGCAAGGAAATCTTCAATCCTGTTTGTTTGTGTGGGATATTGATTGCTGCCTGAAGCCAGGTTTTCATTTTTTAATATATCACTCGAAAAATTAGAAGCACCGGAATTAATAATACGGTAAACTGATTTTTGATAAGAATAGCCACCCACTGCAGTAAAAAGATTTTTGCCAAAGGCTTTATTATAATTTCCGAAAGCTTCCACCAAATAGCTATTGGAATTATTACTGTTTTTACCAGCCAATCCGCCCACTTGAAATCCGTTAAAAGTTGTTTTGGAATTATAATAAATATCCCTTAACACATCATTTTTAAACAGGCTTCCCCTTAATTCAAAACTTAAACCCTGTGCAATTTTAGCCTTTAATGAAAGATTATTTAAGAAAGTTTGGATTGTATTTCTGTTCAGAATATCTGTTGCAAGTGCTATTGGGTTAAAGGCAGGCTTGGGTGATTTATTGCCTCCTATATTATCAGTTGAATAGTTTAAACTTCCATCGGCATTATAAGGTGTTTCAGCAGGATTGGCAGTTAGTGCTGCTTCAAATAAACCAAATTTTTGTACATCTCTTGTATCTGTCGGGGAATTATCAATTATTGACTGGCTGTAAGTAGATGTATTATCCAGGCTTAGCCAGGGTGTGAGATTGGTTACAAGATTTAGCCTGAAATTAGCCCTTTGAAACTGAGAACCAATCAAAGGAGTTTCCTGGTTTAGCCATCCAATACTACCGGAGTAAACAACATCTTTTCCACCGCTAAAATCTAAGGAATA
The DNA here is from genome assembly GCA_041752645.1 of Gillisia sp. GTDB lineage: Bacteria > Bacteroidota > Bacteroidia > Flavobacteriales > Flavobacteriaceae > Gillisia. Next base: position 5,974 of record JBGSWA010000456.1, read on the forward strand.
ATTTTGTGTTTTACCATTTCTTTTAATAGCGTCGATCCAGTTGGTATTAGTGGTTACCTTGTCAGGAATAGGATAAAGTACACCATTAATGGTAGTATCTTTATACCAAACAGGTGGGGTGTTATTGTTTTGTGGAGTTTGTTGCTCTTTATTATATAAATTGGAATAAGCGGCATACTCTTTTCCACTCATCAATTCAATTTTAGAATCATTTAACTGGCTTACACCATAACTGGCATTAAAATTTATTCTTGGCTGCTGGCCTGCCCTTCCTTTTTTTGTGGTAACAATTATTACCCCGTTAGCACCTCTGGAACCGTAAATAGCGGTGGCAGAAGCATCTTTTAGAACCTCTATCGAGGCAATGTCTGCAGGATTTAACCAGTTTAATGCACCATTAGGGTTGCCTTGGCCCAAGTTACCTGAAGAAGTATTGGTTAAACCCAAAGGCCCACCTGCTCCATAAGCAGCATTATCATTAATTATCGGAAATCCATCTACTACAAAAAGTGGTTCATTGGTACCATTGATTGAGTTACCACCTCTTATGCGGATGCTGGTGCCAGCACCTGCCTGGCCATTTGACTGATTAATTTGCACACCACCTGCCCGGCCTGTTAATGCCTGGTCAACGGATGTTAAAGGCACTTCTCCAATTTTAGCTAAGCTAACAGATGTGACTGCGCCTGTTACATCCTTTTTCCTGACAGAACCGTAACCAATTACCACTACATCGCTAAGGCTGCCGGTTATCCGATCCAGTCTAATATCAATGTTGGTTGCATTGCCTATGACAAAATCCTGTGGTTGAAAATTTACGCTGGAAATGGTAATGGTATTTCCTTTAGTCGCCGAAATAGAGAAATTACCATTTTTATCTGCTACTACAGAAACCTTGGTTTGCTTTACTGTAATGGTTGCCCCGTCTACCGGTTTATTATCGGCATCTAAAACGGTTCCTGTAACTGTTCCGGTTTGTGCAAAGGAAAGCAGACTAAAAAATAATAAGAGAGAAGAGAGTGTTAATCGTTTCCTGATAAGAAAACAACTACTTAATCTTTTAAACATAGCAAGCAGTTTTTAGTTTTTAGAAATAGAAACTTTATCGTCTAAAGCTTCATTGGTTTTATCAATCTGGACACAATGTAGAAACATATATTTTTGTTTCTGTCCTGTGTTGTCCTGATATAAGTAACTTTTTTTTAGAAATTTATAAACAGGCTGTGGATAATACTTGTTTTTTAATGAGCAGCACAATTGAAATATTATTAAACCTAAGCTGGTGTTGTATTTTAAAAGAATAAAGGGTTGCAGGCATAAGATTAATGATTCAGAAAATAAATTCTTTATTTTCAAATTACGGGTAATGTCATTAGAAAGTATAGTGTTATGAGCTTCCACTCATTGTTTAATTTTTAAGCTCCTAAATTCTAATCAAATACGTTAACGTATGCTGATTATTACAAAAGTTAATTACCTAACTCCAACTGGTTCTTCACCAACTCGTAATATTTACCCTTCTTTAAAGCCAGTTCAGTATGTGTACCTTCTTCTACTATTTCTCCATTTTCCAGCACCACAATTTTATCGGCATTTTTTACTGTACTAAGCCTGTGTGCTACTACCACTACTGTTTTACCATAAAAAAAATCCTGCAAGTTTTCCAATATTATTTTCTCATTACTGGCATCTAATGAGTTGGTGGCTTCGTCCAAAAAAATAAATTCAGGGTTTTTATATACTGCTCTTGCAATGGCTATCCTTTGTTTTTGCCCTCCGCTCATTCCATTACTCTCTGCTCCTAATTTTGTGTTGAAGCCCAATGGCAGGGATGATATGAAAGGCAGGATATTTGCAGTTTTACAGGCATTCAGCAAACGTTCTTCATCTGCTGCATCATGTACCACCGTAATATTTCTGCGGATAGTATCATTAAAAATAAAACTATCCTGCATTACAGCACCGGTTTTGCTGCGCCAAAATTTAGGGCTGATGGTTTTAAAATTCACACCCCCATCCCCTGAAGGGGAGCAAGA
>JBGSWA010000457.1:0-13863 GCA_041752645.1 Gillisia sp.
TACAGATACCATTGATACCTGAAGATATACCCGACACCATTAGGCTTAAAAATTACGTGTTAGATAAATGGTTATGGTATCAAGGATATCCAGACGATTGGGCTAGCCCACTTTTTGGTTATGAATTAAGATCACCTGCTATTACCCCAGGTATGGAAATAGAAATCATTCCCCTGCCGGCAAGTTATGATATTGTAACAAGTGCGGGAATACAATCATATACACCTTTTTACCCTGCTGATCCTGAGGACGAGGAATCTGTTCCATCATTTTTTCTGATTGCTAAAGCCGCTCCCACTGAAGATATAATGGTAGATATTCTATTGACACGTGTTGTAGATTATATACCAGCTACATAGCTGTAACTTACTAAAACAAGATAAAAATGTTTAGAATACCATTAACACCCCAGGGAACGGAAATTTACGGGATAGAATATGATAGAACAATTGCGGCCCCAGAAGTTACCAGGGTTGGAAAAATGAATTTACACGCTTCCCTTCCTGTTCATTCCCTTATGAAGCGTTGCCTTCTTATGGATGATGGATCAGTTAATTATTACCTGGATCCTGCCGATTCAAATTTAAAGGTCGATGGTATCACACCTTCAATATTAGATGGGACAGATGGGCAAGTAATGGTTGAGATCCCGGAGCACTGGCGTAAGTTCGAAACAGAAGCCAATATAGAGCGGGTTTTAATTTCCCTCGATCCTTTTTTGGGAGCTTTTAAGGTCAATAAAATGTATGTTTCCGCTTATAAAGCAGCCCTGGAAAGAACAGGGAACATATTATCTTCTGTGGTTAATTCTACTGAAAATTATAGGGGTGGAAATAACAATGTAGCAAATGATGCTAATGTGGCTACTCTGCTTGGAAAACCTGCTACAGCCATTTCCCGTGATAATTACCGCATATATGGCCAGAACAGGGGCCAGGATTGGTTTGATATGGATTATCAGGCCCGAAAAACAATTTGTTGGCTTATCACTATTGAATTTGGTACCAGGAACCATCAAGCGGCAATTAACCCGAATTTAACTACTTCCGGATATAAACAGGGGTGCTTAGGAACGGGTCCAACGGATATTGCAAGTGGTGATTGGTCAACTTTTAATGGTTATTATCCTTTATATAATTGTGGAATCACAAACTCACTCGGAAATAGTACTTGTGAAGTGGCTGTAGTATTACAGGATTTTCCAACTGCTGGATTAACCAAAGCAACTCAATCTAATAGTTATAGGGGTGTTGAAAATTTCTTTGGTGACCTATGGGAATGGACCAATGGGGTAGATGTAGTAGTGGGGGATATTAATTCAGAATCGTTCATTTCAGATTTTCTAGGAAAGAAATTCACGGCTAATTTGCCAATTGCCAACGGGTATGTTTCAGGAATAGTCTTTGGATCGGAGGGTGATATTCTTCCTAGCAATACTGCCGGTGGGTCTTCAACAACGTATTTTTCTGACTATCACTATCAGAATTTTGAAAGCAAGGGTCTAAGGGGTTTGCTGTTCGGCGGTGCTGCGTCTAATGGCTCGTCTGCGGGGTCGTTCTATGCGTATGCGTCTGCTGCGCCTTCGTATACGTCTGCGTATTTCGGCTCCCGCCTTTGCTTTTTTGCACGATAAGCTAAAACGGGCACTCCCCGGCTTTTTGCCGGGGTCAAAATTATTAAAAAGTTCATTAAAATATTGATAAAGGCTGTGTAAAGGGAAGGGGTTTGCTGTTCGGCGGTAATGCGAATAATGGCTCGAATGCAGGGTCGTTCTATGCGAATGCGAATAATGCGCCTTCGAATACGAATGCGAATATCAGCTCCCACCTATGCTAATAAAATACTTACTCTTTACAGGCCTTGGCACTTGCCAAAAAATCACGAATAATTAAAGGAAAGCGTTGGTACTATAACTAGGAAAGCGATTTTTTAAAAAAGCAAAATGAAACGAATAGGAAATTTATATGAAAAGATCTACAGCCTTGAAAATTTAAGGTTGGCAGATGAAATTGCCAGGAGAGGCAAGCGCAATTCCTATGGCGTTAAGTTTCATGATAAAAACAGGGAAGAAAACATTTTGAAGCTACATAACCAGCTTAAGGAAAAAACCTTCAAAACTTCCAAATACGAGATATTTAAAATTTACGAACCAAAAGAACGTGAAATTTACCGGCTCCCTTATTTCCCTGATAGGATTATGCATCATGCCGTTATGAATGTAATGGAGCCTATCTGGATGGAAATTTTCACCGCAGATACTTATAGCTGCATCAAAGGACGGGGGATTCATTCCTGCGGGGAAAAATTAAAGCAAGCGTTGAAGAAGAATGTTTCTAAAACCAAATATTGCCTGAAACTCGATATCAGGAAATTCTACCCCACTATTGACCATGGCATATTAAAATTGATCCTTGCACGAAAAATAAAGGATCAAAATTTAATGTGGCTTTTGGGAGAAGTTATAGATTCAGCAGCCGGGGTTCCCATTGGCAATTATCTTAGTCAATACTTCGCAAATTTGTATTTAGCTTATTTTGATCATTGGATCAAAGAAGAAAAAGCCCGTAAATACTATTATCGTTATGCTGATGATATGGTGATTTTAAGCGATTCTAAGGAAGATCTGCACAACTTGTTTCAGGAGATCAAGGCTTATATGCAAGACAACCTAAATCTTGTTATTAAAGGAAATTATCAGGTGTTCCCGGTATCTGCCAGAAGCATAGATTTTGTTGGGTACAGGTTCTACCATACCCACACACTTTTAAGAAAAAAAATAAAAAAAAGTTTTGCTAAAGCCGTTGCAAGGGGACATTCAAAGAAAAGACTGGCCAGTTATGCAGGATGGGCAAAGCATTGTAATTCGAAGCATTTAATTCAAACATTAGCAGCATAATGAAATCTAACAGAACACACACATTCCCACCGGTGGTTGAAGATCTTGGTGATGGAACATTTTTTTACAATTTCGATGTAATTGAAAGCCTAACGGAAGAGGGAGATCCTGAATATAACTATCAGCAAGTGCGCTGCGATTACCCGGTAGATATCCAGAAAATTCAGGTTTGCCTGGAGAAAGAGAATTATGAGCATCAAGCAGATTTATCGAGATATGAAGAAATTTAGTGATTTAGGCATAAAACAAAATTATAATTATTTCATAGGTGATAAAATCAAAATCACAAAAGTGCTTAACCAGGATATTATCGTCCATAAATTCAAATTGAAAGATTCAAAATTTGAAAACTCAAATTCAGATAAATGCTTGAAGATTCAGATTGAACTTAAAGGAGAGAAATATGTACTGTTTACAGGAAGTAAAATTTTAGCTGAAACCATTCAGCTAGTGCCGGAAGATAGTTTTCCGTTCGTTACGACAATAACAAAAGAAGGGGAGTCCTTTCAATTTAATTAATAATCAAATTTAAAGGTTACTTATGAAAAAATTACAACAAATAGTAGAAAACACTACCTGGCACACTCAATTTTTATACGGTATTATTTTAACCCTGTTTTTTGGAGGTGCAACCCTATTAAGCGGTTTTCATCCTGTTTGGGCCTTGGTTCAAATTTTGGCAGTAGCATCATTACGGGGGTATTACAACTTCTGTATGGACAGCGCTTTTCGTTGGAATTGGCGCAATTTCTTTTTTCTTCAAATTCCGGCATTACTAATTTATATCTCTCTAACCCTTTAAAACAACTAATGATGAAAAATTACCTAATTGGATTAAGCCTATTTATTTGTGTTATTTCCGTAGCACAACAACCTGATTTTGATTCCATCTACAAAACGGCAGAATGGAAAAATAAATATGCCGTCGCAGCACAAGAAGCTGCGGATGAAACTAATCTTGAACTTGCAGAGGAAATCACAGAACTTACAAGTATTGAAGGGTACAATCGTCTCGATCCAAATACCACCCCTGTAGATCATGTCATAACCAATGATCCTGCATTTCCTGAATTACTGACTGAATTTTATAAAGGCGCAATATATTACCGGGTAGATTTTGCTCAGCAGCTTATCAGTTTGCACAAGGTAATCTTGATTCGTGCCGATTTAACTTTCATAGGTGGGGTTGTTGAGATTGAAGGAGGTCAGGAAATTTGGTTAAATTCTAAGCTACTTCTCTATCCTAATTTACTCCGGGCTATATTTTACCGGCAAATGGGGATTCTGTACGAAATTAAAGAGGATAAAAACAGCCATAATCTTGACTTTATGAGTGATAGGTGGGAGATTGGCCCTAAATATGAAAATTGGGCCTACAACCGCAGCCAAAACTCCACACAGAAAAGGATCTTCTTTGAGAAACTGCAAAAAAAGCATCCCTTAAAAAAACAACTCTAATAATAACATAAAAACACCCAATTTATGATAGCATTATTCCAAACAGCAAGCGACGTTAAGGAAATAGTAACTATTGAGAGCGTATCAGCTATTGGGGTTTTGCTTTTATTTCTCACCTATTTAATCTGGCAAAATCACCTCCTAAAAAAGAATATTGATAGTAAGGATGAGAAAATTACCAATATGATCAATGAGCACACTCAGACCATTAAAAATGGCAATAAAGATATATTAGAACTAGTTTCCAAATATCATACGTTCGTAGAACAATTAAGAGAGGTAAGGAATGAAGGGCGAAGATGAATTATACCAAGAAAACCTTTTAAAATATAGAAGGCAACGTGTAAAGATCATGGAGTTTCTGGAATATGTGGATGCTCAAAAAAACGAGTTGTTTCGCAAAAATGAAATTAAATTAATAGAGCATTGAAATTAAAAATAGAACATATTATCATTGCCATTTTAGCCATACTTCTTTTTTTTAAGGGGTGTGGCCTGGATGGTTCCGGTGATACCACTATTTCAAACAGAATTGAGAAAATAACTACTCAAATTGATAGCTCCGTAGATTTAAAAATTAAAAACCGTGCTCCTGAAAAAATTAATGTCATTGAATACCCGGATAGAATTGTCAGGATTAAAGATGTAAAGGATCTTCCACCTGATGAAAGAAACCTGGTTAAAGAAGTCAATAGATACCAGGACACCACCATCCTGGATAATGCCAGGATCTATTCCGATATTATTTCAGAAGGTAGAATCTTAGAGAAAAACATCAAAGTAGAAATCGACCATAAAGAAATTACCGAAACTATAACCACTATCAAAAATGCCAGTGGCTTGTTTATTTCTCCTGGTCTTGGATATTCTCCTATTTATGGACTTGAATCCCTTGAATTGAATTTAATGTATATAAGAAAAAATGATCTTGGCATAAGTGCCGGGGCGTATTATAACCCAATGAGCAATCACGCAGGATTTAAACTAACGTTTCACAAAAAAATTTGGTAATGAACATAAAATTAATATTAGGGGCAGCTGCCCTTGCTGTAGGAGGAAGTTTGTATTTTGGAAAAGGAAAATATGACAAGTACAATACGGTTTTGGAAAATTTAGAATTCAATTTGAAAAACCTTAAAAAAATTAACCTGTTTTCTGGTAATATTACTTTTGAAGTAGATATTGAATTGATTAATCCTACCAATATTGCTGTAGATATTCCTGGCAATCAAATACTTTTGAAGAACCTACATTTTTATGCCCCAAGCGGTACATATTTAGGGGTTGCAAATCCAAATGTTTCCAATATCCAAATGCCGGCAAATGGAAGCAGGATAATTACCAACATTCCAGTATCACTTTCCTTGGCGACAATTGGCCGTTCTTTTACTGAAATTTTAGGAATAGTTTCTAATCCTGATACGCTTCAAATTAAAGCCGATTTAGACGCATTTGGAAAATCATTCACCGTTTAATTCAAATAAAAAAAATGACAGCAGTAGAAAGATATAACGCACTGGATGGAAAAACCACTGCCAGGGAAGAATTACAGGAAATTTTGGCTTTGGCAGAAAACCAAGGCCAAAATACTATAACAAAAAGAATACAAGCGGTTCTTGATAAACATGAAGATCTTGAATTTTTTGTTACTGTTGGAAGAACGGCCATAGATACGGTTCCTGATTATTGTTTGCCTGGTCTTGAATTTATTGAATGTAAGGAAGAGTTTAACGGATTGGAAAAAGCGGTAAGCCCCGATGATATCTACCAATACATAACAGATTTGATGCTCAATACCATTAAAGAGGTTGGGGATCTTCCCTGGCAAAGGGAATGGGAGAAGACTTCCTTGTATAATGGTTATCAGGCACTAAATTTTGAGAGTAAAAAAGGCTATCGGGGAATCAATTATTTTCTATTAAATTTTGAGGTGAAGGTTATAGATGGGGAACGAATTTTAGTACCTGCGGATCTTACGAACCCGTTCTTTTTGACCTTTAACCAGATTGAAAAAAATAAAGGTAAATTGAATAAAGGTGCTACAGGAAAAAGAGTGGTTTATTTTACCAAACTATACAGCCACGAAGAAGAACAGCCTGATGGTACCATATTGAGTTTTGGATCATACAGCCAAAGTAAATTCAGGGCCTGGATAACCAAGAACCAACATAAGCTTCAAATACTCAAACGCAGCGGTTGGACCATTGACCGATTGGCAAATAGTTATATCCCTATCCTGAAATATTACAATGTTTTTCACGCTGAAGATATTACGGGTATTGATTGGGGCATAATTCCTAAAAATGAAAATTCAGGCAAGCCAGAAAAGCAGCGTATTGAAATAGCTGAAAAAATCATTGAATTGTACCCTAAAAAACCCAAAATAATATTTAAAGGAGATCAACCGGCTTATTATCCAAGCTTGGATCAAATCCTTATGACCCCTATTGAAGCGTTTAAAAATGAAGAAAGTTTTTACTCAACACTTTTTCACGAGTGCATTCACAGTACCGGCCATTCTAAACGATTGGACCGTGGAAATGATACCAGGGCAAGGGATAATTCCATTGCCGATAAAAAAGCCTATGCCTTTGAAGAATTGGTTGCTGAAATGGGGGCCGTTTTTCTTTGTGCCGAAAGTGGAATATTGTTTTCCACAAAAAACAATAGCGCAAAATACATGCGGGGATGGAATAGCCGATTGGCACAGCAAATGGAAGGTGATAACCGTTTCTTCTTTCGTGCTGCCAGTAGATCACAGGCCGGGGCCGACTTAATGCTGGACCGAAATAAAGCCGGGATCCCTGCCTATCAAAATTCAATAGCTGAAGCAACGTCAAAAATAACGTTGTTGGCCAAGGAGACAAAAAATAAAGTTTTACCTAAGAAAATAAAACCTCCTGTTGCCCGAAAACCAAAGTCAAAACAATTAAAAATGGCATTGGCCGCTCCCTGGCATAAAGGCATAGCTAAAACCGCATTAAGTGATTGTGGGCGTTTAAAAAAGGGGTATATGTACACCAAAGGCGGGAAAATTGAAAAGGTTGGAAAAAAACAACCTACAAAAAAAATAGTCAAAAAAAAAACAACCGCCGAGCTTGAAAAAGCAAACCCTAAAGGATTTTCCATTAAACCTAAAAGCATTGCCATTGCAACGGCCGTAAAAAACATACTATCCCTTGATAAATTCAAGGATGTAAATGCACCTCAGGCAACATTGCTCCATAAATATTTCAAGGATTTTGAAGACCTTAAATATGATGGATATGGTTTTTCTAAAAAATTCTTTGGGATCAATTCAGGATTTGAGGAAGGGATCTTATTTAAGGAAAGCAAGTTTTATGATGTGGTAAATAACAATCTTTCCATAACTGAAATAGGTTTTGAGTTGGTTAAGGCCATAAAAAACAGGATTGAGAGTTTGCACAACCAAAAAAACAATCTTGCTTTATTTGATGGGCTGAAAGGACCCATTAAAAAAGAGGATCCTGCCTGGTTTCCCAAATATTCAAAGTTTAAGAACAAACCTAAACAGGCAATCCAACATTTGTTAAAAGTAAAAAAAGGCGATTGTCTTAAGGCGTTGTACCGTAAAGATGTAGGTTTTATTGATATTGTTTGGGGCGAAAATGATTCTAAAACAAACAAAGGTTTTGGATTAAAACATATCATTGAAAAACACGGAAAGGAAATAGAACAATTGGGATTTAAAATTGAAGATTTTATCCCTATTGTTGTTCAGTTTGGAACATTTAAAATTTCTACAACAAAAAATAGGATAGAGCTTTCCGGAGAAATGTTCAAGATAATAATTTCAAAAGAAGAAAATAAAACTTTTGTTTTGAGTGCCTTTGATGTAAGGCCATTAAGCAAGAGAAGAAAGTTAAAGGGGCTTAATGGGTCGATTGACGGCATTAATTTTAATGACTATCCGCTCCATAGCCAAACCTCTAACTTTCTTCTGAAAAACAAAGATACAAAAAAAACCAAGCTTCCAAAAAAAGGTTTAAAATCCCCAGTAGAAGTTTTGCCAGTGCCAGTGCCAGTGCCAATTCCAATTGCAATTGCAACCGTGCAACCGGAGGTAACAACCCCGGCAGCTTTGGAACCCAAAAAGGAAAGGGGTATAGTAATAAAGACAGAACCCACCAGGGCGAAAAACCTTGCAACCGCAATGTTGAACACCACTCAGAATGAAGTGTTTAATATTCCTGGTGATATTGGCTTATTCCTTGGCCAGGTAGAGAAAAAGCCCGTGCATTCAGTCGTTACAACTATTGATGCGGAACAAGGAGCGGGGAAAACAAGGTTGGTTTTTCAAATAATGAACGCTTTGGCCGGAATGGGAATAAAATGTTTGTTCTATTCCCTGGAGGAACACCCGCAGAGTAAATTATTCAAGGATAAAGTAATTCAATACATTGATCCTTCCAATTTAACCAACATTTCAGTAATAGATGAAGTTTTGAATTGGGATGATGAAAAGGCCACAATTGAAGCGCACGGGGCCATATTTTTTGATAGTTTCCAGAAACTTCCAAAAATAGACTTAGACAGGGATATAAGAAAGGCATTCAACGGTAAGCTGTTTTATGTGATCTATCAACAAACCGGCACTAAAACGATGCGGGGGGGGAGTGAAGCAGCTTTTGACGGCGACCAGATTCTAAAGGTAAAGAAGCACGAAAATTATAAGGAAAATTATGCTTTTGCCAATAAAAACAGGTACCAGGATGATCCCGATATAAAATTTAATATTTACAAAGGCGCACTCGTTAGGGAAGAGTTACCAGGCGTGGAAGAATTTATGAATAGTAGAAGGCCCCCGGATGATCCCGGAGGCAGGTTAATAGCTACCCCAATGTTTTAAACCCAAAGGGCCTGATAAATTCAGGCCCTTTATTTTTGTTCTCCAGTAGCGTTGTTTTTGGCGTTGCGGGATCTAATCTTATTTTTAAATAGGTAGCCTCAGTACGTAGTTACTATCTCCCATTTTATTCAGTAACGTTATTTATGGCGTTATTACATGGTTCCGGATCCTAACGCCATTTTTGACGTTGGGTGATCATTAGATCAATAAACGATATCAAAAAAAGGCGCAGCAGCTATGGATCTGTTCCGGTTCAGGGAAGAGCTCAGGCGAAAATGATATCAAAAAAAGGTGCAGCAGCTACTGATCTGTTCGGGCCCCGGGAAGAGCTCAGTCAAAAATGATATCAAAAAGGAAGAATTGCAGGCCATTTCTTTATGGCCGGCAGCGTTATATTTGGCGTTGCTATGGATTAAATATCCAGGGTTGTCAATTCACTATGATCTTTTGGTGAATATTTTTTGAGGCCCCGCAAATAAACTTTCACCGTTTTTTCAGTTTTATGCCTGGTGATTGGCATAATTTTATGAATAATTTCAATTTCTGAAAAACCTAATTTTTCTAAATTTTCCTGAAGGTTTCCAATAGATGAATGCCTAAAGCTGTAAAGTCCATAATTTTCGCCAAAACCTAAAGCAGTTTTCACCTTTGCAAATCGTTTTGCAAAATACCCAACTTTGCTATTGAGTTTACTTGGCCAAATTCCGGGTTTATTATTGGGAGTGAAAACACTATATTCAGGCGGATAAATTTTAAGATTCATCTTTTGCACAACCGGTTTTATTTTCTCTACTATTTTAACGGTAGCCAAAACTTCAGTTTTAGTTTCAACTTTCAGTAAAAAATCGATTGTATTGAGATCTTTTATTTTTAATCGAAGTATTTCCCTGGGCCGTAAAAGGCAAAGTGTCATAAAAGGAATAAAATTTAACAGGTATGGATCATTCTCTTCCAGGTAGGATTTTATCCTTTTTATTTCTTCAGTAGTGAAAGGAGTGTTTTGTTGTGGATCCACATCTAGTTTTGGAATATCCTTAATAAAATTTTGTTCAATTATTCTTTTGTTCTTCAGTTGTGAAAATAAGGAAGAAAGCAAACGTTTATGATTTTCAACTGAAGCGTTGCTAAGGTGTTTTCCACTCTTGGTTTTGTGATCGAGAATTAAATAGTCATAGTACTGGTAGAATTTTTGAAGATCAAATTTCACGATTGGTAAACCCAAATAGCCATTTTTCTTGGCCCAACCCTTAAAAAATTGCAGTCTCACGGCATAATCTGCAATGGTACTCTCTTTTTTGTTGACCGATCGTAATTGTAAAGCGTAGTCAAGGGCTTTTTCAAGGGTTAAAACACTATCCTGATTCTTTTCAACTTCCTTTGTTAAAGGGTTCCATCCTCTTTCCAGGGCAATAGAAGCCGCTTTTGCAAGTGCAACCCCCACGGCTTTACGCTCTTTTACCGTTTTATACAAGTTAAGGCCTTTGTATCGTTTAATTTTAATATCCAATTTATTGTTTTCCGGATTTCTCCATAGAAACCATACATACCAACGTTTTTCGGGCGCTACTGAAGGCTTCCCGTTTATTTTTGGAATATATAATTTTGGCTCTGAATACTGTTTTCTTTCCAATACAATCCTTATAAAAGTTGGCTCGCTTGTTGGCTCAATTCTTATTTTCAGTTTATTTTTCATACCGATGCAAATTTTCGGAAAAAACAAAAACCCCTTTGTTTAAAAGGGGTTTCGGCTTCAAATTTGCATTTTACTTCGGTGGTACCTCCAGGAATCGAACCAGGGACACAAGGATTTTCAGTTTTGCAGATTGTTGTTATTTTTTTTAAATTCCTCATTTTCAATACTGTGTATTGTTTCTAATCCTTGGGTCTTCCTAAAGTTGGCTCGTTAAATGGCTTGGTGTTTTTATGTTATTTTGTAGCCATAGTTTTCGCTTCAAATTTTATCCCATCAGCTTGTTTGCCATCGGCATACATAATAGCATCTATTTTTTCCCTTTTAAATTTGCCGTCAAAAGCCTTTACAAATTGATCTATATCTTCTTCTATGCTATTGTTCATTATTCCCATGGTAACTAGAGATTTCCACTTTACGCCCCCTCCTTTATCAACTTCCACGGTATAGTCTAATAATGGTTCACTCATAATAAAAAGTGGGATTCCGTCCATTTTTTGTACCTCGGCAATGCGTTCGTTTTCATCAGTCTTTTCTTCCAAAAATTTTATTGCCGAAACATTTTTACCATCGGTATAAATTACTGCATCAAATTTAACCCCCTCTTTTTCGCTTTTGTCCTGCAAGGCCTTTACAAAGCGGGAAACCCTTGCTTCAATACTAGCGTTGATAATTCCGCTAGTTATATAGCTTGCCCATTGTATTTTATTTTCACCTCCCATTACCACCTCATAATCCCGTACCGGCTCTGAAAGTATATAAGCTTCAACCCCATTAACTTTTTGGACTTTTGCCATGTTCTTGTTTTGTGCATAAATGCCCGTGATTGCAAGCAACGCAACTAGTACTGTAATTTTTCTCATAATGTTGAATTTGAATATTTAGATTAATTAATTGTTTACGTATTAAAAAATAGTTTCCCCTTCCCTTTAATATTAATTTTTACTTTCGTGGACTGCTAGAACTTCTAAAAACCACTTTTAGGCTGTTTTGCTTTTATCTTCCAAACTCAACCTATCTTTATATAGTTTTATTTGGTCCTCCAGGAGTTCAATGGTCCTCCGTTGAAGTTTTATGTATTCTTCATGTTCTTTTGCCAACAAAACCTGTTGTTTCAAGGCTTGATTTTCTTCTCTTAATTGGGAATAAACCTCATTTCCCGCAATACTTGTTTTTTTCTCTCCTAGTTCTGAAGCTATCCGCTCCTCCTCTGGCAAGTACTCTGCGAATTCATAACGAATAAGTTTTTGAACTGATTCCGGAATATTTTTACCTGATTCATAGTTTAAAATACTTTGTGCGGACAGGCCTAATCTTTTACCAAATGCTTTTTGTGATAAATTTATTTTTTCTCTTAAATACTTGATATTCATTGATATAAAGTTGATACACAAAAATTTTTACCTAAAAGGTAAAATTCTTTGCAAAGTTTTTATATGTTTGTACTACAATTATTGAACGTTAGGTTTAAAAACTGTTTGTAACTGTCAATAATTGTTAACAAAGGAACTAAGATAGTAAAATATGATTACTGAAGAAGATAGAAAGAAATTAAAAAACATCACGCCCGAGGATCAAGCCAAGGCTATCGCCGAAACCCTTAATAATAAAGGAATCAAACCAAGAAGATCTGAAGTATATAACGCCCGAGTTATAACAAGGGTAATAAGAGGTGAACAGGATGATATAAATGCTGAATGGGCAATCTTTCAACATTATCACATCTTGAATCAGCGAAAAAAAGAAGCAGATGAATTAAGAAAAAATTTAACCCAACCCGATTCAAACGAATCGGCATAAACCACAATAATTATGTCCCAAGAACAATTAGTAGCAAAAATCACCCACCTAGAAAACCAGATTAAAGGATTAGAAAACTTTGAACTGAGCATTAAAATCACCTTTTGGCTCTCGGCCTATTATACCCGCCGTATCAACAAATACAACAGCTCACTATAAATGGGCCACTTAACTGCACATATTGTTTATGCCACCTTTAAAGCACTTGATGCTGAAGAGAAGGAAGCATTTGTGCGGTTAATTGAAGAAGATAAAAAAAGGTACGGCCGGAAAAATCCAAAAAAAGAAAATATTCACGATAAACTTCCGGCAAAATACCACCCAGACAATTTCGAAATGTTAGTCGCGGAATGGATGCACTCATGAAACCCGGAAGCAATTCCAGAAATGGGTGTGTGCCTAAACATAGACCTCGCCCATTTTTTAATAAATAAATAAAACAACATGAAAAACACCTTAAAAGTTACAATACATGATGCTATTTACGCACACAGCCAGACTGGCCAAGAAGGGAAAGCAGCCCTGGAATATTTATTTGGGAACAGCTTTTTTAAGGTTGCCATAATTACCCGCATTCGTCATTTTGATGATGTCTTAAAAGAATTAGAAATTTCTCATGATGATTTTTATAAAAACACCCATCAACTTTCAGAAGATGAATTAGCCTACAGGAAGCTAAAACTAATTGCCAAATGCCTTAATGAAGGTTGGGCGCCAGATTTTAAAAATAAAGAAGAAGATAAATACTGGCCTTGGTTTTATTTTGATAATGCGGGGTCGTTCTATGCGGATGCGTCTACTGCGCCTTCGTATACGTCTGCGAATTTCGGCTCCCGCCTTTGCTTTAAAACGGAAGAACTGGCACTTTATGCGGCCACGCAATTTTTAGAGGTCTACAAAGAATTTATTGAGCAATAAAGAAACCCGGAAGCAATTCCAGAAATGGGCGTGTGTTTAAGCATAGGCCGCGTCCATTTTTCAATACCTAAGTATGAATACAAACTACCCCATCCTTTTCCAATTAGTTGCAACTGCCGTTGCAACCGCTTTAACGGCTCATATTTTTGCCCGCTTTTATATAAGGTATTTAAAAACCGAAGCCCTGCGGTACAAGATTGAATTTAATTTTAATCACGCAGTAATGTACAA
>JBGSWA010000458.1:0-2137 GCA_041752645.1 Gillisia sp.
CTCCTTCCCCTATTCCTCCGGGATCCATCAGCAACCCACAGACGGGGAACTGCACCCGGAATGGCATTTTCATATGTCCTTTTATCCGCCTTTATTGCGCTCCAAAACCATCAAGAAATTTATGGTGGGCTACGAATTATTCGCAAGCCCACAGAGGGACATCACGGCAGAACAGGCTGCCGCAACCATCCGGGAACAAGCAGGCGTTCATTATTCTGAGAAATAGCAGGGAGTATTTTCGATTGGAAATTGGCTAAAATGAATTATCCAGATCAAAAATTCGGGTATAAAAATTTGCCATTACGCCAGAACCGATGATAATATTTAATTAGTGGTTCACTGTAGACTACCCCCCGGAGGTAATCTAAACAATCTATAATCAGAGATTTGATTTGTTTTTCTGTGCCCATTTGTTATTTCTTTTACCGGAATGCAACATTGCATTCAATTGAAAATGACAAATATTATCACGAGAATATTATTCAAAGCAGAATAAGTCCGTAGAGTAAAAAAACAGCAGTGTCCTTGAAGTGTTCTTTTAACTTTTCGATTTTAAATTTTTCTTTTGCGATCTTCTTAATTTTTTACAAAGAGAACAAAACTATAATACGGCAGCGAAACTAATATGCTGCCAATAATTTGAAATGTTATATATAGAGAGAAATTGTTTATTCCAAAGTAATCTGGAGCAGGTCCCTGTACAAATCATTGTAATAGGCAAACAAAAGGTGCATTTACTGGAAATATTTCCGGCTAATTCGCGGGGAATATCCCTTGGCATTTAAAACATTGGAGCTTCTAAGCAGAGCCCTTCTGAAATGGGATATAAAGGTGCTTTCCCTATTCATTTTTTAAGAAGAGTCATATTTATATAAATAAACCTATTTTTGGATAGGAATCGGTTTCATCCGAGGGTGTCTTTCAACCGAGGTTATGTAAAAATTTACATAATCTCAGAGGTAAAAACTTCTTATTTGCCGGCTCACATGATGCCGTAAAGGATAATGAAATGTTTTATTCCTTTCTTGCAACCTGCAAAAAAAATGAAATCAATCCTCTAAAATGGATGTATTACTTGCTGAAACATATTAATGACACCAAAATTACCGAACTACATAATTTACTGTCTCAATATATTAATCCCAATGTACTAGAATAACCTACTTTCTGGGATAGATACATAGCTGGAATACATTCTAAATGGAGTTTTATACGTAGGTTTTGTGGGTTTTTCTTAGCATCACTTATTCCATTCTTCCCCTTTGTTTTAGAAAAGAAATGAAAACAAGAGTATGGAAAGTAAGTAATCAAACCCAATATTTAAAGCACCTACAGCTCAGTTGGTCAGAGCACAAGACTCTTAAACTTTAGGTCCCTGGTTCCCAGGTGGGTGCACAAAAGGCAGATCTGATACCTGCTCGAGTTATCAGGAGCAACTAATTTTAGTTGATTTATATTCATAAGCTAAGTGAAGGATCAAATTTATGTTTCATCTTTGAATAAATAGCCCTTATTTTCTAATTGAGAGTTTTAATGTGACGAAGTTTTGGAAAAAAATTCATCACTACTATGCCTGCGACGATTAATATTATGCCATTATTGCAGGCGTGTCATGCGTCTCTTTAAATACTACTATTGATACAGTTGCCGTTAACAATTCCTAATCCAGCCCAGATTACATAGGCAAAACCTAGCGGCATTGTCCTGAGCGGCTGCGAGAGAAAAAAGAACCAGGCTAGGTATACGATTATCATAATTGATCTCGCTAATCCTTTTGAAAAACCGTTTGATGCTTTCATAAAGCTTGAACCTATGATTTCAAGAATAATGGCTATGGCCAAAAAAAAATATTTAATATAACAGTTTTCTGTTATATTAAATATTTTTTTTTGGCGTTCAACCTTTACAGGCACTATACATTTTAAGCAAATGGTTATTTCCAGAACACGGCATAAAGTGCCGCTACAATGATCATCACGGCAAAGGCTCCGATATTAAATGTCGGACTTGTTTTAAAGAGTCTGCTGGAAAGCGTAATTCCTTTTTTATCGTCCTGCCCCTTATTCTCATACAAACTGACAATTATTATAATGATCATGGTCGCAAGGGCGGTATAGCCCATTTGATCCATAAAGGG
>JBGSWA010000459.1:0-9668 GCA_041752645.1 Gillisia sp.
GCGCTTATAGCACAGGAATACTTCAAAAAATTTGAGCTGGATTCCATTACATTAAGAGTTGGGGAATTCGAGGGGGTATTGAATGACTTTTTGGAAAAGAAGCAGGAAGCAGAAGATATGATCCAGGAAAAACCACAAAAGGAGCAAGTCGCAATACCCAATACTCAATACAGGCTAGAGCTGGAGGATGGAGTTTTGGAACCAACCTCCAAGCTCGAAGCTCAAAGCTCAAAGCACGAACCTCAACCGGATCTCATCTATTTCGATGGCAATCATCAGAAAGAAGCGAGCCTTCACTATTTCGAAAGACTCCTTCCCCTGGCCCATAACGATTCTGTATTTATTTTTGACGATATCCACTGGTCACGGGAAATGGAGGAGGCCTGGGAGCAGATCAAGGCGCATCCCCGGGTGCGGGTTAGCATAGATACTTTTTACTGGGGACTGGTTTTCTTCAGAAAGGAACAGGAAAAAGAGCATTTTACGATCCGGTTGTAACAAATAGATCAAAAGGGCGTCATACAAACACACTAAAATTTCTGAAACACCCCATGAGCAAGGTAATAGAAATGCGAAACATCACCCGGGATTTCCCACTGGGACATGAAATTATAAAAGTTTTAAAAGGGATCGATCTCAATGTTGACAGGGGCGAATACGTAGCTTTAATGGGGCCCTCCGGCTCCGGAAAATCTACCCTGATGAATTTGCTGGGATGCCTGGACACCCCTACCTCCGGCAGCTATGTCCTGAACGGGAAAGACGTGAGCAAGATGTCCGACAATGAATTGGCGGAGATCCGAAATAAAGAGATCGGCTTTGTATTTCAGACCTTTAACCTGATGCCAAGGACCACCGCTCTTGAAAATGTAGCCCTGCCAATGGTATATGCGGGGGCTTCCAAATCTGAACGTACCGAAAGGGCAAAAGAAGTCCTTACCAATGTAGGCCTTGCCGATCGGATGGATCATAAACCCAATCAATTATCGGGTGGGCAGCGGCAAAGGGTTGCAGTGGGCCGTGCCCTTGTGAACAGGCCTTCCATTATCCTTGCCGATGAACCCACAGGAAACCTGGATTCCAAAACCTCTGCAGAGATTATGGGCCTTATCAATGAGATCCATGCCGCCGGAAATACCGTAATTGTAGTGACCCACGAAGAAGAGATCGCAGCCCACGCACACCGTATCATCCGCCTGAGGGATGGCATGATCGAGAATGACGAATTGCAAATTAAGAAGACAGAGAATAGAGTATAGATTTTAGGTTCACGCTTTCACCCATCTTTGGTTTTCTGAAACCCCCATTCCAAATACTAAATACTCTATTATGGACTCAGAATTTTGGATTTACATAGGCCTTATCGCGATCGCGGTTGTATATTTCCTTTGGAATAAATTCCGGATCAATCGCGATAAAACAGCCAGAAAGAACAAAACCTTCAGGGATCGCTACCAGGAGCGCAAGAAAAACAGTTGATGGGTTGTTTCGCGATTTGTTAAACAGGGATTGTTCTTAATTGGGAATCGAGCATTTGTGTTCAATATATTGGGATTTGGCTCCGATACCCTGGGGTGAGTTTTGGTATTTTCGATCTTCAAGATCTCTGTCCGCTTTCCACCCTCGAGCTTTCGGGGTACTTTTTTTCTGTACTTTCCACTCCTCGCTCTTTTTGTATCTTTGAGCAACCTAAAATTCCTTACTTCACTAAAAATAAGTAAAAAATGAAAATATATACCAAGACCGGCGATATGGGAACCACCTCCCTTTTTGGGGGCACCAGGGTTCCAAAACACCATATCCGGATAGAGAGTTATGGCACCGTAGATGAACTAAATGCGCATATTGGCCTTATAAAGGATCAGGAAATAGAGCCTCACACCAAAGAAATTTTAAACCGTATCCAGGACAGGTTGTTTACCATCGGATCTACCCTGGCTACCGAGCCTCAAAAGGCAACCCTGAAAAGCGGGAAGGAGCGCCTCCGGATCCCTAAGATCTCTGAGGAGGATATCCTGCAATTGGAACAGGAAATGGACCTGATGAATGAAGCCCTGCCGGAGATGACCCACTTTGTATTGCCGGGAGGACACCAATCTGTGTCATTCTGTCACATTGCACGCTGCGTTTGCCGCCGCGCAGAACGCAGCTCCACTGCACTTTATGAGATAAGCCCCTTTGATGAACTGGTTTTAAAGTACCTGAACCGCCTTTCAGATTACCTGTTTGTACTGGCACGGAAATTGTCTAAAGATTTAAAAGCAGAAGAAATTAAGTGGCTTCCCGAAAAAGGAAAATAACCCCTTGCAACTCAGTTCTAATCAAGCCATAATCTATAAAAAATGGCTTTTTTAGACAACGTTCTTAAAATTATTGATAAATAATTGATTTTTTACTTGCACATTACGACAAAAAAATTATTTTTGCAAAAATTAAAACCTGAATTATCAATGTATTGGACTTTAGAATTAGCATCCTACCTAAGTGATGCCCCCTGGCCGGCAACAAAAGACGAGTTAATTGATTATGCAATCCGTACAGGTGCCCCACTGGAAGTAGTGGAGAACCTTCAATCTATTGAAGATGAAGGAGATTCGTATGATTCAATTGACGAAATTTGGCCTGATTATCCTACCGATGAGGATTATCTTTGGAACGAGGATGAATATTAAAAAATTACCGCGTTAAAAAAAAAGGTCTCATTATTGAGGCTTTTTTTTTGCGTACATTTGAAACATAAAAAATAAAAAAAACTATGAGTTTTTTAGATTCTGTATTTAAAGTATTTATTGGCGATAAATCCAAAAAAGACGTCAAGGAAATACAGCCTATTGTAGATAAGATCCTTGCCCTTGGAAAAACCTTTGAAGCCCTCTCCCTGGATGAACTTCGGGAAAAGACCGTTTCCTTCAGGAAGAAAATCGCCGATGCTACCCTGGAGATGAAGGAGAAGATCGAGGCCCTGAACAAAGAGGCCGATGCTACCGATGATATTACCCGTAATGAGGATATATATGCCGAGATTGATACCCTGAAGGAAAAAATATATGTGGTTAGCGAAGGGGTGTTAAATGAAATTCTTCCCGAGGCTTTTGCCACGGTAAAAGAAACCGCAAGGCGTTTTGTGGAAAATAAAGAGCTGAAGGTGAAGGCAACTGCTTTTGATCGTGAGCTCTCTGCCGAGAAATCCTATGTGCGCCTGGAAGAAGATCACGCTATTTGGAATAACTCCTGGGATGCCGCGGGAAAACCCATTACCTGGGATATGGTACATTACGAAGTCCAACTGATTGGTGGGGTTGCCATGCACCAGGGAAAAATTGCCGAGATGCAAACCGGGGAAGGAAAAACCCTGGTGGCTACCTTGCCAATGTACCTCAATGGCCTTTCAGGCAAAGGAGTACACCTGGTAACCGTTAACGATTACCTGGCAAAAAGGGATAGTGCCTGGATGGCTCCTATCTTTCAATTCCACGGCCTTAGCGTAGATTGTATAGATTATCACAAGCCAAATTCCGCCTCTAGGCGGAAGGCATACAATGCCGATATTACCTACGGGACCAATAACGAGTTTGGATTTGATTACCTGAGGGACAACATGTCCCATTCCCCTGATGATCTGGTACAGCGCCCGCATAACTACGCTATTGTCGATGAGGTGGATTCTGTTTTGGTAGATGATGCCAGGACCCCCCTGATTATTTCCGGACCTATCCCAAAAGGGGATGTCCACGAATTTGATTTGTTGAAACCCGCAATTGCCAATATTGTCGAGGTACAGCGGCAACATCTCAATAAAGTCCTGGCGGAGGCAAAAAAATTGATCACATCAGGTGATACAAAACAGGGAGGTCTGCAATTATTGCGCGTTTTCCGCGGTTTGCCAAAAAACAAGGCCCTGATCAAGTTTTTAAGTGAAGAAGGGATAAAACACCTGCTTCAAAAAACCGAAAATCAATACATGGCAGACAACAACCGGGAAATGCCCAAGGTTGATGAAGAACTGTATTTTGTAATTGAAGAGAAAAACAATCAGATAGACCTCACCGATAAAGGGGTTGAATTCCTTTCCGGGGCAGACGATCCCAACTTTTTTGTGATGCCCGAAATTGGGATGGAAATCTCACAGATTGAAAAAGAAGGTCTTACCAAGGAGGAAGAAGCACAAAAGAAAGAAGAACTTTTCAGGGAATACAGCCTGAAAAGCGAACGCATCCATACCCTGCGGCAATTGCTGAAGGCCTACACCCTGTTTGAAAAGGACACCGAATATGTGGTGATAGACAATAAGGTAAAAATTGTCGACGAACAAACCGGCCGTATGATGGAAGGCCGTCGTTACAGCGATGGACTTCACCAGGCAATTGAAGCTAAGGAAAATGTAAAAATTGAGGATGCCACCCAAACCTTTGCGACCATCACCCTTCAGAATTTCTTCAGAATGTACCGCAAACTCTCTGGGATGACCGGTACTGCTGTTACCGAAGCAGGGGAACTCTGGGAAATATACAAACTGGATGTGGTGGAAATTCCCACCAACCGTCCGGTTACCAGGAAGGATATGGAAGATTTGGTCTTCAAGACCAAACGCGAAAAATTTAAGGCAGTAATAGATCAGGTTACCGAACTCTCAAAGGCAGGCAGGCCGGTACTTATTGGTACCACCTCTGTTGAAATTTCAGAATTACTGAGCAAGATGCTTCATATGCGAAGCGTACAGCACAATGTCCTGAATGCAAAATTGCACAAAAGAGAAGCCGATATAGTCGCCGAGGCAGGTAATTCAGGGGTAGTGACCATCGCCACCAACATGGCGGGTCGTGGAACCGATATAAAACTGAGCAAGGAAGTTAAGGATGCAGGTGGTTTGGCCATTATCGGAACCGAGCGTCACGATTCCAGACGTGTGGACAGGCAGTTGCGGGGTCGTGCAGGACGTCAGGGAGACCCGGGAAGCTCACAATTCTATGTTTCCCTGGAAGACAACCTGATGCGATTGTTCGGATCCGAGAGGATTGCAAAGCTGATGGACAGGATGGGATTGGAAGAAGGGGAAGTTATTCAACACTCCATGATCTCCAAATCCATAGAACGGGCTCAGAAAAAGGTGGAGGAAAACAACTTTGGGGTTCGGAAGCGATTGCTGGAATATGACGATGTGATGAGCGCCCAACGTGAGGTGATCTACAAACGCCGTTACCACGCCTTGTTTGGGGATCGTCTGAAAGTGGATATCGCCAATATGATCTATGACACTTCTGAGATCATATCGGAAACCAATAAGCTGGGATCCGATTTCAAAAACTTCGAGTATGAGCTGATCAGGTATTTCTCTATGAGTTCCCCTGTTTCGCAGGAGCAATTCGGAAAAATGGATACCCTGAAAATTTCTGCAGAAGTATACAAAGCAGCATTTGATCACTATCATAATAAAATGGAACGCAGCGCAAAATCTGCCTTTCCTATTATCAAACAGGTTTTTGAAGATCCTTCAAATAATTTTGAAAGAATTGCGGTTCCCTTTACCGATGGCACCAAAAGCCTTCAGGTGGTTACCGATCTGAAAAAGGCTTATGAATCCGAAGGAAAACAACTTACCAAGGATTTTGAAAAAAACATAACCCTGGCCATCATCGATGAATCCTGGAAAACGCATCTGCGTAAGATGGATGAATTGAAACAAAGCGTTCAACTTGCGGTTCACGAGCAAAAAGATCCCTTGCTGATCTATAAATTTGAGGCTTTCGAATTGTTTAAGCTGATGATAGATCAGGTTAACAAGGATGTGATCTCCTTCCTGTTCAAAGGGGAGATCCCGGAAGGAAATGTTTCCAATATCCAGGAAGCCCGCCAACCTAAAAGACGGGAACAGGTCGAGACCACCAAAGAGGAAATTCCGAATTTGGACCAGAGATCTGCCCAAAGCCGCGCTGCGGGACAAAGCGCTCAAAGACGGCCTGCAATTACCGAAACCATCGTTCGGGAACAACCAAAAATTAACCGGAACGATCGGGTGTCGATTAAAAATGTGATCAGCGGGGAAACCCAGACCATGAAATACAAACAGGCCATTCCCCTGATTGAAAAAGGGGACTGGGTACTGACCTCAAATTAAATAGCAGGCTATACTCTGCACAATAAAAAGTTTGAAACAGGAAGTTAGAAGTAAAAGGTAACTTGTTTTCCTTACTCTTTAAAGCCATTAACCTAACAGATCTCAAAGACCTGTTAGGTTTTTTTTGGCTGTGATTTTTTTTCGGAGCTGTGGGGGTTCCTCCTCTTTAGGAGGTTTTTTTTGGGCCCTGGGAGGTTTTAATGCACTTCTGCATTCTTTGAAGCGATATAAGCATCCATAAATCCCCTTGCATGCAAGTGCAGAAGAAATGGGCATCTCCCTTAGTTCTTTATTGGTTTCTGCAAGAACTATGTGCACAAAACCCCTCTTTTCAAACTCCTTATTTAAAACAGGAGTGAATCTTTTTTGTGCCGCCTTTTATATTCATCAAAATCTGAAGTCTGCAGCTATCTATTTTATATACACGTCGCTAAAACTTGCATTTATATTAACACTTCCCTTCCCATCTTTAGATTTATAGTACCCGTTTAAAATCTCATTATCGTAGGATTTTGTAGATTTTATGGAGGTAGCCCTGGGGTATTCTATATTGCTCTGGGTCCCGTTATAACTGAAATTCAAAGGGGCAACAGGCAGTGATAATCTGAGATCGCTATTTTCTAAGGTGATGTCTAAATTCTTAAACCCAGCTCCCAAGGTACCTATTGTTAACTCCCCGAAGGTGCCGGAGAGGATTCCGGTTTCTGTGATCTCCCTGATTGTCACATCACTGGAATTGGAAACCAGCTTGATGCTTTTTGCCTTCCCTATCTCACAAGTCTCCGAATAATTGGTCTTAAGCACTCCATAGTTCCAAACATTCACATTCACCGGGGTATAAGAAACCTTCACCTGGGTGTTCTCTCCCTCAATAATGTTTGCAGATAATTTACTGTGAGAGAGATCTGCTTTAAGATTCGTGGTTTTTTCACCAAGCTTTAATTCGCCATAACGCAGATTGAGGTCCAATTTGGTATTTTTAGGCATTTTAATTTTTATAACACGCTTCCCTTGAGAAAATGTACTTTTAATAGCATTTGCTCCTGCTTTAAGATTTTCCTTCTGCTCCATCTCCTTCTCGAAATTTTGACCCCAGGCTTCCATTTTTTTTCCAAAACGCTCGCCCCATTTTTCCATATCCTCTCCAAATTCCTTTTCGAAATTTTCACCCCAGGCTTCCATTTTTACTGCAAAATCCTTCTCCCATACCTCTGAATTCTGCTCGAATTTCGCTGCCCATTCTTCCATGGATTTCTCAAAGTCCTTTCCGAAATTCTTCTCCATCTTTTGCTCCCATTTCTCCATATATGTATCGCCATCTTTCTTGTAGGCTTCATAATCGAAATTCATGTTCCCCATTTTTTCATGAAATTCCGGTGTCAATGGATTTCTACTGATGTTCTCGAGCATTGGAGCTATCATCTCTGTCATCAGTGGCCCTAAGATCTCATCGAGATTCCCCAAGGATTCGTTTAAGGAGGAAAGGTCCAGCTCCAGCTCCATATTCATCAGCGTATTTCCTCCGGAGGAGATCTCTATTTTATCTGAAGTCCCGGAGCTCTCCAATTTCCAGGAGTCCAGGGCATTCTTTAAGGCCTCGCCTTTTAAATCTCCTGCTTCGAGAAAAGCCTCTATAGAAACTTCATTTTTATCCCAATTTTCTATGATCACATCAGTGTGCTTCGCATCGATATGGAGGGCCACATCAGCATTTGTTTTATAACTCTTGGCTAGTTTTTTAGTTTGAGCAAAACCTCCTGCCCCCAATAGGAGACAGAGCAGCAGTAGTAATATATTAGATTTTATAGTTGTCATGATCTGTGTTTTTAGATGGTTTGATTTCATTTAATTTATTCTTGAGTTTGTATAATAAATCCAGGCGTAGTTGAAGATTTTCGACCATTGCCTCAATTGTTTGCTCGTTTGGACCACTTTTATTAAACTCGCTATTAAGCTGCTTGTATTCCTTGTTAAGCTCGGCCATCTTACTCATAAATGAGTCTATCAAGGCTTTATTAGAAGGGTTTACCTCCAGTTTTGCAAGTTGCAGATTGATGCCTGCCAAATAATAATTTTCAATTTTCTTAAATTCCGGGGAAACCTCACTTAACTGAAACTCCTTAACCGGGGGCTCCTCCTTTTTATCAATCTCCTCAGGGGTGCTAACTATTGGGGGTTCGCTTTTAATAAATTGATCTTTATTAGTAAAAAAGGCTCCAATCCCCAGCACCACAAGTAACAATGCAGCGAGCTTTAAGAAGTTGAATTTATTATTGCTTTTTTGTTTTGGAAGAGCCTGATTGAGCTTAGCCTCAAAGCGCTTGCGATGATCTTTACTCAACTTTTCAGGGCCCCGGGACTCATCATCCCTAAACATATTTCTAATATCTTGTGCCATTTCTTAATGCTTTTAGTTTCTCCTGTAATTTTTTCTTCCCCCTGTGCACCAATGTTCTGGAGGCTACCTGGGAGATCTTTAAAATTTCTGAGATCTCCTGATGATCATAACCTTCAATAAGGTAGAGCATAAGCGGATATCTGTATTTTTCAGGAAGCTCCTGAATTTCAGCTTTCACCTCCCCTATTCCAATTCCGTCATCAATTTGCCAATCCTGCGCCTGGTCATCTTCCACCTTCTCCAGCAAATGCTCATTAAGTGCCACATATTCCAGTTTCTTAGCCTTTAAAGAATCCAGGCATTTATTTATCACGATTCGTTTTAACCATGCTCCAAAAGACACTTCCCCGGAATATTGATGAAGCCTGGTAAAGGCCTTTACAAAGGCCTCCTGCAGTGCGTCTTCTGCCTCGGCAGGATTCTTTAAGAACCTGCTCGCAACAATGAACATCCCGTCACAATACCTGTTGTATAGTTTTAATTGTGCTTTTCTGTTATTGGCACGACAATCTTCTATGAGTTGATGCTTTACCAAAATTTAATAATGCTTAGTTAGTTATTACATGAAAGACGATCCTAATTTACGCCTGTTGCAAAAATTAGTTGTATTTTTTTAAAAAAAATTTGCTCTTGATGGAAGTTCCATCAATTTATAAATAGATATTATTGCCATAATTGACGGGGTTTGCTTTGGCGCTTTGCTTGTCCACAAGACACCCTTATGCCTTATACTAGACCCCAAAAGATCGAGGGATCTTTGGAGAAATAGTTTCCTTATGGAAAAGTATGGAGGACCGGGGGAAAAGCCACCAGCATTTTCGACCGATAAAAATATTTTTGTGGATAGTTCGGAGTTAAAAGAAGGACCTTATACCTTATGGATAATTCCGGAAAAGTGATCTTCAACCCTAAAATATACCCTTGGGGAATCAACCTGGCAGCAATGGCGGAAACCTTCACTTGGGAACAACCAAAAATTAACCGGAACCTTCGGGTGTCAATTAAAAATATGATCAGCGGGGAAACCCAGCCCATAGAATATTAACTGGTCTTGATGGTAAAAAGAGGCCTGGTGACTGAGATCAAATTAAGGCTTAGTTTAGGCTTTTAGTCAAGATAGAGTTTGAACAGGAAGTTGGAAGTAGAATGTAAATT
>JBGSWA010000460.1:0-3158 GCA_041752645.1 Gillisia sp.
CTACAGAAACCTTTAAATGGGATAAAAAAGACGAAGTAATTGGCAGGGCAAAGGATAAAATGGATGCCGCTTTTGAGTTTATGGAGAAATTGGGGTTGCCTTATTATTGCTTCCACGATGTAGATGTGGTGGATGATTCTCCCTCCCTTTCTGAATTTGAGAGACGGATGGAAACCATGGTCGACTATGCAAAGCAAAAACAGGCGGATTCCGGCATCAAACTTTTATGGGGAACTTCAAATTTGTTTAGCGATCCCCGTTATATGAACGGAGCCTCAACCAATCCAAATTTTGAGGTAGTGGCTCGTGCAAGTGCACAGGCCAAAATTGCCATTGATGCGACCATCGCTTTAGGTGGGGAAAATTATGTGTTCTGGGGAGGTCGTGAAGGCTACATGAGCTTGTTGAATACAGATATGAAACGCGAACAGGATCACCTGGCACAGTTTTTAACCAATTGCAGGGATTATGCCCGTAAACAAGGATTTAAAGGCACCTTTCTTATTGAACCTAAACCTATGGAGCCTACAAAACATCAATATGATTTTGATGCGGCAACTTCCCTTAATTTCATAAAAAATTATGGGCTGGAAAAAGATTTCAAATTAAATATTGAGGTTAACCATGCAACTTTAGCAGGGCATACCTTCCAACACGAACTGCAGGTAGCAATGGATGCCGGGATGTTGGGAAGTATTGATGCCAATAGAGGAGACTATCAAAATGGCTGGGATACCGACCAGTTCCCCATCGATGTATACGAAATTACCGAAGCCATGCTTGTGATCCTCGAAGGCGGAGGAATCCAGGGCGGGGGAATTAATTTTGACGCCAAGGTAAGAAGGAATTCAACTGATCTGGAAGATAAATTTATTGCTCATGTGGCAGGTATGGATAGCTTCGCTCGCGGACTTATTGCAGCGGATAATATTCTTCAAAACTCCGATTACAGAAAATTGCGCAAGCAGCGATATGAATCTTTCGACACGGGTGATGGTGCAAAATTTGAAAAAGGCCAGCTCTCTCTTGAGGAGATAAACAAAATCGCACGTGCAAACGGGGAGCCAAAGCAAATTAGCGGAAAACAGGAACTATTCGAACAAATAGTTGCTAACTCATTCTAGATATAGGAGCGGTTCTTTCGGAATTATAATCCAGGAAGAACCGCACTTATTTTTTTAAAAAACAAAAAAATGAAAGATATTTTAAAAAACTATTCTTCATTTTTTACCCCACAGAGGATGTGCCCACAAGCCCCGAAGCGGGATGCTTGAGATCCACACCAACAACTGGAGGTGGTGGGACACAAATAAATTTAACATTAACAAAATTGTATTGCCAATGTTTAAAAAAATTAGAACTCCATTTGCACTTGCTTTAGCTGGTGTTTTGACCCTGGTAAGTTGTAAGGATCAGGTAAAGGAGAAGGGTGAAACTGAAGTAGCCCAAGGGGTGGATGAGGTTATGCCCGAATTTGCATCAGCCCCTTTGGTCCTTGATAATTTTACGGCAGATCCCTCTGCACATGTATTTGAAGGGAAGATCTATATTTATCCTTCTCACGATTATGATTCAGGAATTCCTGAAGATGATCTTGGAGGACATTTTAATATGAGGGATTATCACGTATATTCTCTTGATAGTTTGGGCGGGACAGTGACCGATCATGGAATGGTGCTGGATGTAGAGGATGTTCCGTGGGCGAGCAGGCAAATGTGGGCCCCGGATGCGGCAGAGAAAGATGGCAAGTATTACCTGTATTTCCCGGCAAAAGATGAAAATGATATTTTCAGAATAGGGGTTGCATCAGGAGATTCTCCAAGCGGACCATTTACGGCTCAGAAAGAACCTATTGCCAATAGTTACAGTATTGACCCCGCGGTGTATAAAGACACGGATGGTGAGCATTATATGTACTTCGGAGGAATCTGGGGAGGCCAGCTTCAAAGATATCGCGAGGGAGTCTATAAGGGAGAGGAAGAGGTCTACCCTGCAGATGACGCACCTGCACTTGCACCGAAAATTGCAAAGATGAGTGGTGATATGCTCAGTTTTACTGAAGCGCCAAAGGACGTTCAGATTCTTGATAAGGATGGAAGTCCAATTACAACCGGGGATGCCCAAAGAAGGTTTTTCGAGGCGGCCTGGGTACATAAGTATAACGATACCTACTATTTTTCCTATTCAACAGGAGATACCCACAATATCGCATATGCTACCGGGGACAATCCTTACGGACCCTTCACTTACCAGGGGGTTATTCTGGAGCCGGTTCTTGGGTGGACCAATCATCATTCCATTGTGGAATACCAGGGGAAATGGTATTTGTTCTACCACGACAGCTCTCTTTCTGAAGGAAAAACCTATTTGCGAAGCATGAAAATGGCTGAGCTGGTTCACAAGGAAGATGGAAGTATTAAAACCATAAGTTCTTTTAAATCGGAAGAATAGTCAACTAAAAAAAAGCCCCCTTTTTAAAAAGGGGGTAATTTGGCGAGTCGCGACCTATAAGATATCAGGAATCGACTTAATTAAACCTTGCCGATTTAATTTATCAGGGAATTTAATTCATTCCTTCTAGATCAGGAGCTTAAAAATAAACGCGGATGAATCGCTGCCTTTGCAAATCTCATTTCTGGGTGCTAAATAATCTGCCTTTTCCTATCACCTCAAAATTGAAAGATTTTTAGAAGTAATTTCAAATGAACCCGGTATTTAGCTTAATTCAGGGCTTCCTTTAAATGATTCCCTAGCTCAGAAAGGGGGCACTGGCACTAATAGCAGGAGAACAGGTTTGTTTCTGGAAACACATTATTCCCCAAATTCTCCATGCCAGCAGGTATTTTCTTCGGGAATGCTGGAACATAAAAAAAATTTTTCCGAAACCATTTTTATGTTTCTGGTTAAATAAAATCAAAGGTGTTTTGGATCCTCAGGAAATACCCTGAAAATTAAATTAGATTCATTTTTTTTAAAAGATCACATACCATTTAACAATATTAAATAATCCTATTATTATGAAATTTTTTATAGATACGGCGAATCTCGCCCAAATAAAAGAAGCACAGGCCCTGGGTATTCTCGATGGGGTCACCACGAATCCATCGCTGATGGCCAAGGAGGGCATTACAGGAAAGCAGAATATTTTACAGCATTAC
>JBGSWA010000461.1:0-18531 GCA_041752645.1 Gillisia sp.
CGAATTCTATACTCTGTGCATCTGCATTGTTTTTTGAATCAAAGAAGCCTTGTTCGTCCATCCAGTCATCACTATAAACTTTACTCATATATCGGGAACCATGATCAGGAAAAATCACCACTACCCGAGAATTTTTATCAAATTCCCCTTCCTGGCTTAATTGTTTGATCCCCTGCATAGCTGCCCCTGAGGTATATCCGACAAACAAGCCCTCTGTTCTGGCAAGTTCCCTGGCTGTGTGCGCGCTTTCCTCATCGGTGACTTTGATGAATCTGTCTATTACCTCAAAATCCGTCGCGCTTGGAATTAAGTTTTTACCCAATCCCTCAATTCGGTATGGGTAGATTTCTGCATCATCAAACTCACGGGTCTCATGGTATTTTTTCAATACAGATCCAAAAGCATCAATTCCAATAATTTTTATATCGGCATTTTGTTCTTTTAGATAACGCGCTGTGCCGGAGATAGTTCCTCCGGTGCCGCTGCAAGCTATCAAATGAGTGATTTTTCCTTCTGTTTGCTTCCAGATTTCAGGGCCGGTTGAAAAATAATGGGCGTCCATATTCAACTCGCTAAAATATTGGTTGATATAAATAGAGCCTTTTGTCTCCTGATGCAACCGGCGCGCCACCTGGTAATACGATCTTGGATCATCGGCGGAAACGTTTGCGGGACAAATATAAACCTTGGCCCCCATGGTCTTGAGCATATCGATTTTATCCTTGGAAGATTTTGAGCTAACCGCCAAAATACATTGGTAACCTTTAATTATACTCACCATCGCGATACTGAAACCAGTATTGCCAGAGGTGGTTTCTATAATGGTATCGCCGGGCTTTAAAATTCCCCTTCGCTCCGCATCTTCAATCATATATAAGGCGATGCGATCTTTGGTTGAATGCCCGGGATTGAAAGCTTCTACCTTGGCATAAAAATCACCTTTAAAGTTTTTCGTAATTGAATTTAAATGTATCAAAGGAGTATTCCCTATTAACTGCAATACATTATCAAATACCAGTAGCTCTTCCTTCATTTATGAAATTTTTTGCAATTTCCGATTTTTTAAGCAGATTAATCTAAGGTAGTTAAAAAATTCTTAATTAATCAACCGGAACAAATTTAGATTAAAATTTTTAATTATTCCGTGATTCCTTGCAAATCCAGTAAAAAAGCATATTCTTCTGCCACTTCTTTTAAGGCTTCAAACCTGCCGGAAACACCCCCGTGTCCCGCATCCATATTTATATGGAACAACAAAAGATTAGAATCGGTCTTTAATTCCCTTAATTTGGCCACCCATTTAGCTGGTTCCCAGTATTGTACCTGAGAATCATGCAAACCCGTTGTGACCAGCATATTTGGATACCCCTGGGCCTTTACATTGTCATAAGGGGAGTAGGACATCATATAGTCAAAAGCTTCCTTGTTATTTGGATTGCCCCATTCGTCATATTCTCCCGTGGTAAGGGGAATACTTTCGTCCATCATGGTCGTTACAATATCCACAAAAGGAACCACGGCAATGACCCCCTTATAAAGTTCAGGGGCCATATTCACCACTGCACCCATCAGCAAGCCCCCTGCCGATCCGCCCATGGCGTATAAATGTTCCGAGCAGGTATACTTTTGATCGATTAAAAATTTTGATACATCAATAAAATCGGTGAAGGTATTTTTTTTATTCAACAGTTTTCCGCCTTCGTACCAACGCCTTCCAAGATATTCCCCGCCCCTGATATGGGCAATTGCATAGATAAAGCCCCTGTCCAGTAGGCTTAGTCGCACACTTGAAAAATAAGGGTCAATGGTGGATCCATAAGAACCATACCCGTATTGCAGCAAGGGATTACTGCCGTCCAGGGCAATCCCCTTTCTATAGATCAGGGAAACAGGAATTTTAGTGCCATCCAGGGCTGTAGCCCAGAGGCGTTCGGTGGTATAATTGTCTTTGTCGAATTCCCCCCCCAGGACTTCCTGCTCCTTCAAAACCTTGCTCTCTTTGGTAGTCATGTTGAAATCGACTACCGAGGTGGGGGTATTCAGGGAATTGTAGTTATATCGTAAGATGTCGGTGTCAAAATCGGGATTTATACTGGTGAAAGCCGTATAGGTTTCATTGTCAAAGGGCAGGTAATAACTCTGGGCAGTATCCCAGGGGATGATCTTAATTTTATTCAGGCCATTGTGGCGCTCACTGACCACCAGGTATTCCTTGAAAATATCGATGTCCTCCAGCATATAATCTTCCCTGTGGGGAATCACCTCAATCCAGTTTTCCATCCCGGTTTTACCTACCGGAGATTTCATCAGTTTGTAATTCGTAGCCCCATCTTTATTAGTGAGAATATAAAAATAATCTCCGTAATGGGAAATCCCATATTCCAAACCTCTCTGCCTCTCTTGGAAAACCTCAAACACTCCCTCGGGATCATCCGCATCCAGGATCCGGTATTCACTGGTCAGGGTACTGCTTGAACCAATTATCAGATATTTATTTGATTTGGATTTATAGATATAGGAATTGAAGGTTTCATCTGTTTCTTCATACACCAGGGAATCCATAATGGGGTCTGTCCCTAAAATATGCTTGTAAATTTGATTGGAACGCAAGGTCTTACTGTCTTTTTTGGTATAAAAAAG
This sequence comes from Gillisia sp., assembly GCA_041752645.1. Taxonomy (GTDB): domain Bacteria; phylum Bacteroidota; class Bacteroidia; order Flavobacteriales; family Flavobacteriaceae; genus Gillisia. Next base: position 2,641 of record JBGSWA010000461.1, read on the forward strand.
GGTTTTGTTGTCATTGGCCCAGGTGGAACCCCCGGAGGTTCCACTAATTTTCTCAGGGAAGGTCTTCCCACTCTCCAGGTCTTTTATCTGAATGACGTAATTTCTTCTTCCCAGGGTGTCCAGGCCAAAGGCGACCAATTTGTTGTCACGGCTTACATTTAATCCGCCAAGGCTATAATATTCAAAGCCTTCCGCCATTTTATTTACATCAAAAAGGATCTCTTCTGAGGCATCCAGGGAATTGTTTTTTCGGGAATAAATGGGGTAATCTTTTTCTGTTTGATACCTGGTCAGATACCAATATCCATTTAATTTGTAGGGTACCGATTCATCATCTTCCTTTACCCTACTCCTCATTTCTTTAAAAAGCTTTTCCTGAAAACCTTTGGTATTCCCGGTCACTTTTTGGTGGTACTGATTTTCCTCTTCCAGATAGCTTAACACCTCAGGATTTTCCTTATCCTTCAACCAATAGTAATTATCAACCCGCAGGCTGTTATGGGCTTGAAGTTCTTTCGCTTTTTTTTGTGCAACAGGCGGGGCAATATCTTTTTTCAAATCTTTTGGGTTTTGAGCAGTTGCAAAGGTAAAACTTCCCATTATAATAAGTAGCAGTCTTTTCATTTTTAAAGTGCATTTGACCCGCCAATTTAATAAATTTGTAATTACCAATTTAAAAATAAGAAAATTATGTTTGGAGATATGATGGGCATGATGAATAAGCTCAAAGAAACCCAAGAAAAAGTGGCCTCTACCAAGGAGCGGCTTAAAACAATACTGATAGATGAGCAATCTGCAGATGGTTTGCTAAAGATCACCATTACCGCAGCCAGGGAGATTAAGAATATTTCTATTGACGATAAGCTCCTGGAAGATAAAGAGCAATTGGAAGATTATTTGGTGTTAACCCTGAACAAAGCAATTGCCAGGGCTACGGATCTCAATGAGCGGGAGCTCGCTGCCGTTGCAAAGGACGGGATGCCGGATATTCCCGGATTGGATATGTTTAAATAATAAAAAGGCCGACGGAGTAACAGGTCCGCCGGCCTTTTATAGGTTTGCTGTTCTTATGCATCTCCCCTTATAGGAATGTCATTGTCCAACATATCATCGAGAGCTTCTAAAAGGCTGTCAAGATCTGGCCTTACAAAAGCTATGGATTGAATTAAGGCTGCATAGAGGGTATTGTCCGGCCTGATCAAAAACAATCCCGGTTCAAAAAAGAACTCGGGTTCCCCCTCCTCTATGCCTTTGGAAATATACAAATCCCACAGCCGGGCATCCTCAATTGAAATGCCGTTTCCTATGGTCAATTTTTCCACTTCCCATTCCACTGCAACCTGCTCTGAAAGAGATTCGCTATCGGCACTAAGACAAATAATATTAATTCCCTTTTCACGAAATGCATCATATTTGGAATTCAAAGCCTCCAGATACTCTTTACAAGCAGGAGAGTGCAGCCCGCGGTAGAAAACCACCAGGCTAAGCCTCTCAGGTTTTTGATCACGTAAATCCCAGGTCATTCCATTCACTGTATTAACCATAAGTTGCGGCACTTCTTTTCCCGGTATCAAATTTTTCATAGGTGTTTTTTTTTGCTTATTAAAGGTCATATCCAATTCGCAGTTCCTTATCAGGGCTTTCACCCTGTTTGGTCACTGCTCATTTTATACCAATTCAATTTTTGGGAATATATTACTTTTGCACAAGCCTGTTAATTATCCAGGTATAATCTTGCGTTAAATTTTTTAGGATCAATTCTGAAACTCAATGCCTTGGAGTACTCCCAGGAATTTTTGATGCATGTCCTCGGAATAATCCAAATGTGTTACCACCCTTAATTTTCCCTGCCCCATACTACTGATCCGGATGTTTTGCTGCGCAAGCCGTTTTATAAATTCCGCCTCATTTGATGGGTTGTCCAAATAAAAAATCGCAATATTGGTCTCCACCGGTTCAACCCTTAAGACATACTCCTGTTTTTGTAACACCTGGGCGATTTCAGCCGTCCTTTTATGATCCTCTGCCAACCGCAATACATGGTGATCCAGGGCATAGATCCCCGCAGCTGCCATATACCCTATTTGACGCATCCCACCCCCCAGCACCTTCCGCACCCGGATGGCGTTTTTCATGATCTCTTTGTCTCCAATAACCACAGACCCCATGGGAGCACCAAGTCCTTTAGACAAACAGATGGAGATGGTATCAAAGTGCTTCCCGTAATCCTCAGGAGATTCTTCTTTGGCCACCAGGGCGTTGAATAAGCGCGCGCCATCCAAATGCAATCCCAGGTTATTCGCCGTGCAAACCCTTCTGATTTTTTTGATTTCCTCCAAATCGTAACACGCCCCCCCGCCTTTATTAGTGGTGTTTTCAAGGCACACCAGGGAGCTAAGCGGGCTGTGGTAAAAATCGGGAGGATTGATATTTTCTTCCACCTGCTGCCCGGTGATCATGCCTCTTATCCCATCCACTAATTTGCAGGAAACCCCGGAGTTAAAAGAGACCCCTCCCCCTTCATAATTATATACGTGCGCCCATTTATCACAGATGAGCTGCTCTGAGGGCTGGGTATGCAGTTTTATTGCCGCCTGATTGGCCATACTTCCTGAAGGAAAAAACAAGGCCTCTTCTTTTCCGAAGAGCCTGGCGAGTTTTTCCTCCAAGGCGTTTACCGAAGGGTCTTCCTTATAAACATCATCCCCCACCTTTGCCATTAACATGGCCTCCAGCATTTCCGCCGTTGGACGGGTTACCGTGTCACTTCTTAAATCTATTTCTTTCATGGTTAAAATATTTCTTCTTCCGCATTGCCGGAAATTTTATTAGTTGAGCTGCTTCTGATCTTTAAAAAATCAAACCTGAGTTCCTTTTACCTATTGGTTTGGACCAAAGTTATCCAAAAATTGAACATTTAGCCCAATTGAGCTGCTGAAGAATTGAAAAAAGAAAAAAGAGAGCTACGCCCAAAGCTGATTTGAGAATATAAAATTATTAAATAATTGTAAAATAGTTTCCCCAACCTAGGTTTAAGTCTATTTTTGCATACTAAACAATAGGATTGATGATAAATTCAGAACACATAAAAGATCTCAAAGATCGCCTGGTAGCGTTAAGGAGGTATCTTTGACGTTGATGCCAAACAAATAGAAATTTCCAATTTAGAAGAAAAAACCTTTGCCCCTGATTTTTGGAACAACGCCAAAGATGCGGAAGGGATGATGCGTGAGTTAAACGCAGAAAAAAAATGGGTAGATGAGTATCTCCAGGGGGAGCTGCTGGTAGAAGACCTGGAGGTCATCCTCGAGTTTTATAAGGAAAAGGAAGCCTCCGAACAAGAGGTGGAAACCACCTATCAAAAAGCACTTGGCCTTATCGAGGACCTGGAATTTAAAAACATGCTCTCGGAAGAGGGGGACAGTTTAAGTGCCGTGCTTCAAATCACTGCTGGCGCGGGTGGTACCGAGAGTTGTGACTGGGCAGAAATGCTGATGCGAATGTATCTGAGATGGGCAGACCACAGGAATTTCAAAGTCCGGGAACTCAATTATCAGGCGGGAGAAATTGCAGGGATCAAAACCGTGACCCTTGAAATTGAAGGCGATTACGGCTTTGGGTGGCTCAAAGGAGAAAACGGGGTACACAGGCTGGTCCGGATTTCCCCCTTTGACAGCAATGCCAAACGGCATACCTCTTTTGCCTCGGTCTATGTATATCCACTGGTAGATGACAGTATTGAAATAGACATCAACCCAGCAGATATTTCCTGGGAAACCATGCGCTCTTCCGGGGCAGGAGGACAAAATGTGAATAAAGTGGAGACCGCGGTGCGTCTGCGACACGCCCCCTCGGGGATCGTCGTGGAGAATTCCGAAACCCGTTCGCAGTTGGAGAATAAGACCAAAGCCATGCAATTGCTGAAAAGCCAGTTGTATGAAATTGAATTGCAAAAGCAACTTTCCCAACGCAGGGAAATAGAAGATTCCAAATTAAAAATTGAATGGGGTTCACAAATAAGGAATTATGTGATGCACCCCTATAAACTCGTGAAAGACGTGCGGACCGCTGAAGAAACCGGAAATGTAGATGCTGTTATGGACGGGGAGATCGACCGGTTTTTAAAAGCTTATTTAATGATGATGGGACAACGGCATGAAGATTGATAAGTACTTACTCGTGTTTGATTCATCGAATGCTCAATTAAAATAAAAAAGAATACGAATGATCGTGATCTACCATAACCCGAAATGTTCCAAATCACGGGAAGCATTGGAAATAATTAAAAACTCGGGGAAAGAATTCAAAATCAGGGAGTACTTAAAAGACCCCCTTTCTGAAGAGGAATTGACAGGGCTTTTAAAAAAACTTCAACTCTCTTCCCTGCAGCTTCTTCAGAAGAGCGAAGCTCTTTGGAAAGATGAATTTAAATCTTTAAATTTAAATGAGCGGGAGCTCATTGGCATACTGAGTAAAAACCCTATATTAATCGAGCGACCCGTGGTAGAAAATAATCTCAGGGCAGCCCTAGGAAGACCGATGTCAAATATAGATCAGATTCTTTAGTTTAAAAATTTAGTTACACTAAAATTAAAAGGCATGAAACTTCAAAACAGGATTTTACTTTTAAGTTTGGCCGCCGCAGCCGTTGGGGGCTTTGTGTATTCCCAGATCTATATTCACGAAAAAAACCGGAAAGAGTTAAGGGAGATCGCAAGGGAAATAGCCTTTACATGGAAAGATAAACTAGGACTCTCCCAAGAACAGACCCTTTTGCTGGAAGATATCATTATTGAATTTACCATATTAAAAAACGAGATCATAAAATCATCTCAGGAGAAACAGGCAATTATTCAAAACCTGCAGAGAGTCCAGGTGCGGGAGTACAAGAATTTGAAAAAAATATTGAGTGAGCCCCAATTTGAGGCTTATGTAGGAATAAATAAAAATTTGCCTACCCAGCTTTCAAATTCATTGTCAAAGAGTTAGACCTTCCTTCCCCAAATCTCAGGATTTTTAACCAATTTTTAACGATTGTTTATTAAACCATTTAGCAAGAAGGCTGTCAAATAAGAAAAAGTTGTTATGTCCACCAAAGCGATCACCCCAATCAGCCTGCTGCTGATTTTTATTTTTTTATTTAATGCAGCCTCCTACGGGCAATCCAATCCACACACAATTTCCGGAAGAGTAATTGATGACGAGCTGGGAGTGCCCCTTGAATATTCCACGGTATCCATTACAAGTGCTGATGACCCCGAGTATCTAAACGGAGGGGTGACCGATTCTAATGGGGATTTTGCCATTGAGGTGCCCTCGGGCACCTATGATATCACCATTGAATTCATTTCCTTTGAATCCAAAAATTTCCAAAACCGCAAGGTCAACTCCAACCTGGATTTAGGCACCATTGAATTGGGCTTTAGTTCCTCGAGCCTGGATGAGGTAGTGGTAGTTGCAGAGACCACCCAGGTAGAGGTGCGCCTGGATAAAAAAATATACAATATCGGGAAAGACCTCACCACCGCGGGGGCTACTATAAATGATGTGTTAAACAATGTCCCCTCTGTGTCGGTGGATGTGGCGGGGGCAATAAGCCTGCGGGGAAACGAAAATGTCCGGGTGCTTATCAACGGAAAACCCTCTGCTATGGCCGGATTTGGTGAGGGCAATGTGCTGGGACAATTACCGGCTGATGCCATAGAACGGGTTGAGGTGATCACCTCCCCTTCTGCCAGGTATGATGCTGAAGGTACTGCCGGGATTTTAAACATTATCCTACGAAAAGAAAAAACCCTCGGGTTTAATGGTTCCCTTACCACCAATATTGGCCATCCGGAAAGCCTCGGGATCACCGCCAATGTAAATTGGAGAACCGATAAATTTAATGTCTTCAATACCACCGGGTTCAATTACAGGGATTCCCCTGGAAATGGTAATTTTGACACCCGGTATACCCAGGGATCTTTTGATAGGGTGGTGGAAGATCGTGAGATTGAGCGTTTAGGGCGCAGATTTAATACCAATTTTGGAGTAGAATATTTTTTAGATGAACATTCCTCCCTGACGGCAAGTGCATTTTTTAATTTCGGAAATGATCGGGATCTTACCACCAATTTTTCCGATCGTTACCAGCAAGGCGAGTTGGTCCAACAAACCGTTCGAAGAGAAGCTGAATCTGAAGATGATAAAAGTTCCCAATATGCCTTAAATTATATCAAAAAGTTTAATGAGAAAGGGCATGAGCTGACCGCAGATTTTCAATATGAACACGATAAAGAAGAAAAACCAGCTTTTGTTTCAGAAAGAGCCCCGGATGGCATCGGCTTTCTTCCCTCTGAGGCTATTTTTACCGAAGAAACCCAGAATGAATATTTAATTCAGGCCGATTATGTGTTGCCCTTTGGGGAAGGCTCTCAATTCGAGGTCGGATATCGCGGTAATTTTAAAGAGGAAGTGACAGATTATTCCCTGAGCATTGAAGGGGAGGAAAGCGGAGAATTAGAATTAAGCCCGCTGACCAATGTATTTAATTACTCGGAAAATGTAAATGCGCTTTACTCCCAATATGGAACCAAATTCGGGAAATTTTCATTCCTGTTGGGATTGCGTCTGGAAAACACGCAGCTCAAAGGGGAGATAGAGACCCCTTTAACCGATGAGCAATTGCTCGAGGAATTTGGATTTCCCATAGATACCGATTTTGACAATAATTACCTGGGGCTATTCCCGACGGTAAACCTGATTTTTGAGTTGGGTGAAAGCGAAAATATCACCTTAGGCTACAACCGCAGGATCAACAGGCCCCGGGGCTGGTTTATAAATCCTTTTCCCTCACGAGCCAGCAGGACCAACATCTTTCAGGGAAACCCCAATTTAATTCCCGCCTATTCAAGTGCCTTTGATTTGGGATACCTAAAGCGCTGGGAAAAATTAACCCTTACTTCCTCGATATATTATCAGAATGAAACGGATGCCTTTGAAAGGGTGCAACAAGGAACAGGTCAGTTTTTTAACGAAATAGAAATCATCAGGACCATCCCTATCAACCTTGCTACCAACCAGCGTATTGGTTTTGAAACCGGGGTATTGTACAATCCCGCAAAATGGTTGCGCTTAAACGGCAGCTTTAACTTTTTTCAGTTTAATACAGAGGGAGATTTTAACGGAATAGATTATGGAGCCAAAAACACCAGCTGGTTTGCAAGATTTAGCTCCAAGGTGAGCCTGCCTGCTAAAATAGACTGGCAAACCAATGCTTTTTATATGGGGCCATCAGAAAATTCACAAACCAAATCCGATGGGATCTTTTCTTTAGATTTGGCCTTTAGCAAGGAAATCTTTAAAGACAACGCAACCCTCTCTCTAAATGTAAGAGATCTGCTAAACACCAGAAAAAGAAACTCCTTTACACAAACCGATAGTTTTACCCAGGAAAGTGAATTCCAATGGAGACAAAGGCAAATCACTCTATCCCTTACCTATCGCTTCAACCAACAAAAAAGAGAACAGGATCGCAGAAACGAAAATAACGACAACGGGGATGAGGGGGATTTTTAGGAATAAAAAGATAAAGTAGAAACAAATAAAAAAGCTTGTCCGCATGGGGACAAGCTTTTTTATTTTAAATTATTGCCTTTTAGAGTGCCGGCTTATTTTGTAAAATAGTACTACTTATTAAAGAAATCTCTAAGATACTCAGGAGTTGAAAAAAGTTAGCGTTTAATAAAAAAGCAGCTTACGCTTTCTCTTGTTTTTCAAGTCGTTTCTTTTCCTTGCGCTCTTTTAGGTTTTCCATTATATTCCCACCAATCCAATACGGCAGAATGCCCACCAAAAAAAACATCAGCCAAAATCCTATGGTCAATATAGTAAGAAAAGCTAAAAAGCCAAGGTACTGTTCAAATGTAAACATAATTTCAGGGAGTTTAAAAATACCAGCAAATATAGCAACTCTATTCCGCTTTTGCCAGCAAAAATTAAAAATTCTATTCTTCAAATAGAAACCTGGAAATTTCCGGCATTTTAGACAGATTGGTTAATAATAATTTAAAAATTTATCTGATTTTTAAAGATTTAAAAACCTAGAACCTGTAAATTTATGGTCTAAATATTATACAATTATGGAATTCAGAATAGAGAAAGACACCATGGGAGATGTGAAGGTTCCCTCAGATAAATTATGGGGCGCACAAACAGAACGTTCCAAAAATAATTTTAAAATCGGACCTTCTGCCAGCATGCCCCTGGAGATCATTTACGGATTTGCATATCTTAAAAAAGCGGCCGCCTTCACCAATTGTGAACTGGGGGTGCTTCCTGTTGAAAAAAGGGATTATATAGCAAAGGTTTGTGATGAAATATTGGAGGGGAAACTCGATGATCAATTCCCACTGGTAATCTGGCAAACCGGAAGCGGGACACAAAGCAATATGAACCTCAATGAGGTGATTGCAAATCGTGCGCATCAGCTGGCAGGAAAAATCATCGGGGAGGGAGAAAAAACCCTGCAACCCAACGATGATGTGAATAAATCTCAATCTTCAAACGACACCTTCCCTACCGCAATGCATATTGCTGCCTACAAGAAAATTGCAGAAGTGACTTTGCCCGGAGTAATAAAACTCAGAAATACCCTTAAGAAAAAAACCGTGGAATTCAAGGATGTGGTTAAAATTGGCCGCACCCATTTTATGGATGCCACCCCCCTTACCCTGGGACAGGAATTCAGTGGGTATGTGGCGCAACTTGACTACGGGATCCGGGCACTGGAAAACACCCTGCCTCATTTAGGGGAATTGGCCCTGGGCGGAACTGCCGTTGGAACCGGAATGAATACCCCAAAGGGCTATTCAAAAAGAGTGTCCGAGTTTATCGCCAAGTTCACTCTTTTGCCATTTACCTCGGCTCCAAACAAATTTGAAGCCCTTGCTGCTCATGATGCCATGGTTGAGAGCCACGGGGCTCTAAAACAACTGGCGGTTTCCCTCAATAAAATTGGAAATGACATCCGAATGCTTTCCTCAGGTCCGCGAAGCGGGATTGGAGAGATCATTATTCCTTCAAACGAACCGGGATCTTCCATTATGCCGGGTAAAGTGAATCCAACCCAGGTGGAAGCCATGACCATGGTTTGTGCACAGGTGATCGGAAATGACGTTACCCTTAGTGTTGGAGGGATGCAGGGACAATTTGAACTAAATGTATTTAAACCCGTGATGGCTTCGAATTTCCTTCAGAGCGCGCAATTGTTAGGAGATGCCTGCGCTTCCTTTGAAGAGAATTGCGCCCGGGGAATAGAACCCAATCACAAACGTATCAAGGAGCTTTTGGATAATTCCCTGATGCTCGTAACTGCCCTGAATACCAGGATTGGGTATTACAAATCCGCCGAAATTGCCAACACTGCGCATAAAAACGGCACCACCCTGAAAGAGGAGGCTGTGAATTTAGGCTACACCACCAGTGAAGAATTTGAAGAATGGGTAAAACCTGAAGAAATGGTAGGCACTTTGAAGTAAAAGCCCAAAAACATTGACAATTAAAAATCCTGCCCAAAAAGCAGGATTTTTGTATTCAGTTTCAAAAAAAAACAATCAATTTTATATGCAGCATATCATAATGACTTGGAAGAAAATAGATTGTCATCTCAAATAGGCGTTCGATTTGTTTGTGCTACAATTTTTTTTCAGTACTTTCATGGTTCGAAAATGAAGCACTAAAAAAAACGTTTTGAGGCATTGGAACTGGCCTTCCCAACTAAAGAAGAAAAGCGACTTGCAGGAAAAAGAAATTATTTCCCTACGGGAACCATTGTCCAGCTAAGAAATATCCAAGAACAGCCGCAACAGTTCCATTCCTCCTTCTAAAGACGAAAACCGTCCAAAGCCCAACCAAAGCCTTAGAGAGTTTTGCGGAAAAAAGCCTGGTGGCCAAAAAGGTCACTTGGGAAAAACCTTGGAAATGACTGCCACCCCAGATGTGGTGATCGATTTAAAACCAAAATTTTGCGACAGCTGTGGTTTGTCCTTGGAGGGACTCCCGGCGACAAAAGAAAGGTTCAGACAAGTGGTGGATATTCCCCCGATAAAGGCTGTTTGGACGGAATATCAAAGCTTCGGAAAAACCTGTAGCTGCGGATGCCAGACCATTTCGGACTTTCCCGCGGCTGCGAACGCCCCGGTAAGCTACGGCGAGAACATAGATGCTTTGATCGCCTATTTTCATGCCCGCCAGCACGTGCCTTTCCACAGGATGCAGGAACTCTTAAGGGATCTGTTCGGGACCTCCATCAGCGAAGGTGGCATACACCGGCTGCTTGAAAGGTTTCTGCAAAAAACAACAGCACTTTACCAAGCCGTAAAACGCGGTGTGGAGGATGCCCCCAATGGTAGGTGCGGATGAAACCGGGGAAAGGTAAATGGGGAAAGAGATTGGTTCTGGGCTTGGCAGATCCCCAAACACCTTCATCGCCTACTCGGACAATCGCGGCAGTGCGACCATGGAAAAGGAGTTACCCAAAGGTTTCCCTAAAAGCACCCTTGGCCATGACGATTATGCCGCACAGGCAAAAACCATTGCCAAGGCGCATCTAACCTGTCTTTCTCATTTGCAGCGTAGGCTCAAATACCTTTGCCAAAATTACCCCGATGACCCTTGGCCAAAACAATTTCTTGAAATGCTTTTTGATTCCCTGAAGCTCAGGGCCAAACTGGATTTTACAAAAATACAAAATCCCGAAAGGGATGCCATCCTTCAGAGGTTCGATCAGTTACTGGAAAATCCTCCGAAAAAAAGCATAAAGAAGCATATGCCTTTTTCAAAACAAGGACCCCAAGCAAGGAATCCCTTTATACTTTTCTCCACAACCAGGTAGTCCCCCCCCCGGACAATGTATCGGAAAGGGCAATCCGAAATTTCAAAGTAAAGCAAAAAAAATCGGGCCAGTTCAAAACACCCCGGACGGCACAAAACTTTGCAAAAAGGCGATCAGTAATAGACACAACCATTAAAAACGGGAGGGTCCTCTGGTATACTTTGGCTCTAATCGCTTCATTTGACCTTCAGGTGATCGCCTGATTGGTTACCATTAAAGTTATATGACAGGATGAAATGCATATAAACACGATAAAAAGCATCTTTATTTTGGCGAAACCAATTTTAATATTAAATTTGAGTATTCAGAATAATTTAATTTTTTTGCCCCTCAGGTAATTAAAATTGAATCGCTTATCTTTACTTATGACCCTTACCACTGTTGAAAATCCTGACAAACTAAACCTGAAAAATTGTTCCGGGGAGCCAATTCATATTATCGGAAAAACCCAGGCCCATGGGGTGCTTATCTCCTGTGATCCTCAAAATTTTAAGATCACTCAGGTAGGGAAAAATGTCACCAAATATTTTGGAGTATCAATCCAGGAATTGTTTGATAATAATCTCTCCTATTTATTGGGGGAGGACCAGGTAAAAGAATTGGGGAAGCTACTAATCTCCCAAGAGCCAACTGTTTCCCAAGACGTAAGGATAAACAACAAGAACTTCCTGATGCTGGCTCATTATTCAGGTCCTAATCTTATTCTGGATTTTGAACCGTATCAGGAGGTTAAGAACCCCTTTTATTTCCAGAAACAGTTAACCTTAATACTCGACAAATTTCAGTCTGTAAAATCTGTTAATCAACTATGTGAAGCCGCAACTGTTTTAACTAAGAAGATCTTTGGATATGACAGGGTTATGATTTATAAGTTTGATGCAGAATGGAATGGGGAAGTCATCGCCGAAAGCAAGGAAGAAGAGATGGAATCCTGGCTGGGATTACATTATCCCGCTACAGATATTCCCTCTCAAGCCAGGCAGCTTTTTTTCAAGAACAGGGTACGAATCATTGCCGATGTTTATTATACCGCGGTTCCAATTATTCCTGAATTATCTCCTCTGTCGGGAGAACCTCTTGATATTTCTAGGTCGGGCCTTAGAGCAGTATCACCAATTCATATTGAATACCTTAAAAACATGGAGGTAGGGGCTTCTCTTACTGCTGCCATTATAGTAAAGGGACAACTTTGGGGATTGATAGCCTGTCATCATAAGACAGCAAAATATTTAGATTTTTATCAAAGGGAGAGCTGTCGTTTTCTGGCACAGATGTTTTCTACAGAACTTTCCTTACAGGTAAATACCGTCTTAATTAATCAGGTGAAACATTCTGAAAGTATTAGGCGGCAATTGGTACTGCAAATGAAAGGGGAAAGCAATGTGGTTAAGGCACTCTCTGAAGAAAATGTCAAGTTTACTCAGCTTATTTCCTGTGGTGGAGGTGCAATTTTTATAAAAGATCGCTGGCAAGTTATTGGAATTACTCCTAAAGAAGAACAACTTAAAGGCTTACTAAATTTTATTAAAGAACAGCCAAAACGCCACTTTTTAACCCGGAATCTTTCCTCAGTATTTCCAGAAGCAAAAGCTTATAAAAAAACTGCATCCGGGGTTATTTGTCTTAAGATATCGGAGAACACCTATATATTCTGGTTCAAGCCCGAAAAGATTCAGGAGGTAAGTTGGGGAGGTAATCCGAAGGATAAGGCTTATTATAATGAAAAAGAACAACGGCTTAGTCCGCGCCATTCATTTGAAAAATGGACAGAAAACCTAACGGGAATTTCTGAAGCCTGGCAGGAAACCAATAAAGACATGGTACGGGCTTTAAGGGAGAATATTAGTTACATAATGCTGGTGCAACAGCAAATCGAGATCGCAGCTTTAAATCATCAATTAATGGAGGCTAATAAAGAACTGAAATTATTTAGCTATGGCCTTTCTCATGATCTTAGAGCTCCGGTGAATGGTATGGAAGGAATTCTTACAATTTTTGACGAAGATCACAGGGAGGAGTTAAGTGAAGAAGCCCAAATGTTGCTCCAAATGAGTAGGGATCTCAACCAAAAAATGAGCATTCTTATTGATAATATCCTGGAATATTCCCGCCTTAATAATACTGGTGAACTGGAGGTAAGCAATGTAGATACTTCAGAATTGATAAAGGAGGTGCTCAAATTTGTTAATACTAAGGGTAGTTACCCTAAAACTACGCTGAAGATACCGTCGCAGTTACCTGTAATGCAAGGAGATCGTATAATGCTTTTTCAGCTTTGGGCCAACTTGCTCAATAACGCTCTTAAATATTCTGCAAAAAAAGAGAATCCTATTGTAGAGGTAGGCACCACTATTAAAAATGGAAAAGAAGTTTTCTATATTAAAGATAATGGTATAGGTATTCCCCCGGAGTTTTGGAAAAAGATATTCGAGGCATTTAAAAGGGCTGTAGGAGGTAACTATAAAGGAACAGGGATTGGGCTTGCAATTGTAAAAAAGGTCATAGAAAAACATAATGGAGAGATTTGGGTAGAAAGTGAACCAGATCAGGGTACTGAATTTTATTTTTATCTTGGAGCTTTTAACATTGGAAAGAGCAAGGAAAACAATAAGAGATTTTAATAATGAAAAAGATGGAAATGATTCAAAAACTTAAGGAGAAAACCCGCGAGCTGCATGAACAGGTAGAAGCACAAAATTTAGCAAAACAAATTATGGATCACAGCATAGACCTGGAGACCTATAAATTGCTATTGACACAAAACTTTATAGCCTATCAGGCTACCGAAACTGCTATTAAGCAATTCCTTCCCGAGTATCGTGGCAAAAAACATAAGCAACTTGAACTTGATCTGAAACAACTGGGAGCCGCTGCAGAAATGCCTTCCAAAAACGACATTTTTGAATGCCATTCCAAAGCCGAAGCTTTGGGAGCTGCTTATGTAGTGGAAGGATCGGCTTTAGGGGGAATGCTCCTTGCTAAAAATCTTCAGAAATGCAGAGGCCTTGCCTCTGTGGATCAACATCATTTCTTCAATGGAGATAAAGAAAATCTAAAAGAATGGAATTCTTTTAAGACCTTGCTTGAGCAATATGAATTTTCTACAGCAGAAGAAATTGAAGCCTTGGAAAAGGCCAAACAAACCTTCAGGTTTTTCCAGACTATTTTTAATAAGAAGCACGTTTTAACCTAACTAAATTTAGCTTTTAAATACCAGGGAGATACCACGGGAAATAATTCCCTTCTTTTGGCTCATCAAGGTATTCATTGAGGTTAAACAATCTCAATTTAAGCTCTTTTTCCGCAATGATTAAGTTGTGATTTCAATATCTTTAAGGAAACGGGAGGCTTCGGATTCCCGTTTATATTTTATGGGGTTTTTAGAATTTAAAATGGGGATGAATAATTTTCTTAAAAATCACTCGACTTCAGAAATCCATAAAAGGAATTTTTTAACAAGAACCTTGTAATACATTGGGTGAGTCTGAAAAAGTGACTTTTTATTATTTTTGAACGAGGGTAAAAGGATTATTTTAGATTTATAAAAGCCAAGTTTTGAACACCTTTTCTGTGGCTGTTTGACTTTTATTTTCAAAGAATAAAAAACCTTAAATGAATAGAAGTTAAATCAAATCCTGTTAAACAGATTATCCGCTCTTATAATTCAAAAAACCTTTTAATAATTTTATTCGCTTTCCTTTAGAAAACATACCTGACACTTTTCCACCTCATCCTTGCTCATCCCGGTTACCTCTAAGATTTCCTCGATGTCAGAAAACTCACCCAAGGAAGACCGACCATAGGTGTTGGAAAGTAAGGAACAATTTCCTGTATGTACAGTATCATACAATTGTAAAGTTTTTATTTTCTCGATATAAAAATGCTCTAGAATTTCCATTTTTACTACTATCACGATACTGTAATTTTTTTTGCAAATTAATATTAATGTTAAGTTTATAGGTACAATTAAAATATTATCAGAAGTAGAAAAAAGTATAAAGAACAACAAAATTTAAAAGTTATTAAGTTTTCCCTCTTCCACACCCTATCCATAAAATTTCCTGTAACCTGGAATTAACCCTTCGGTAATTATTTGATAATCTTAATTTTAAATGTATTTATATTCTTTCCCTTATTTTTGAGAGGCTCGGCATGAAAATTTTTATCCATTTCAGATTAATTCAGAATGGATACAGGAAATGAAGCTTTATTGGTTCTTAGCTAAGCCTGATTATAAAAATAACCTCGTTTATCCACACTATTTGAAGACAAAACAATGGTAAATTCAGACCCACGTAAAGACCTGCTAAATCAACTATGTGCAGAAATGTTTAATCTCTGTAAAATGCAACTTGAGAATTCTATAGAAGCATATCTTGAACAGGATAAGGATTTGGCGGAATATGTTATCTATAGGGATTTTCGCGTTCACGCCCTGGTTTTAAATATTGATCACGAATGTGAGCAGTTTCTGACCCAACACAAGCCAATGGGGAATGATCTAAGGTTTATTATGGTTCTTCGGAAAATTATTTATGACCTGGAATGCATTGCAGACCTTGTTTTAGTTATTTCCAGGTATATAGCAGAGTCAGAGCTGCTTCCCGATAAGAAATTGTTTAAAAAACTTCGCCTGAATGAAATGTTCTCCTATGCTATCTCAATGCTGGAGGATATTCAAGAAGCCTATCTTGACCAAGATAGCCAACGGCTACATAAAGTATTTAAAAAGGATCGGAAACTAAATAAAATCAATAACAACATCATTTGTGATATATCTATATTACTGAAAAACGAGGCGAATTTAATAGATCAATCCTTACTACTTTTAACCGTTATCAAAAAGATAGAAGGAGTAGGAGACCTGGCGAAAAATATTGCTCAAGAGATCATTTTTTATAGAGAGGCAGTAGCGAACTCAAAGGCCAAAATTTTAGTAT
Source organism: Gillisia sp. (assembly GCA_041752645.1). GTDB lineage: Bacteria > Bacteroidota > Bacteroidia > Flavobacteriales > Flavobacteriaceae > Gillisia. The sequence goes on from JBGSWA010000461.1 coordinate 18,457, forward strand.
AACTCAATTAGGTGATAAAGACTGGATTAATATAAAATTAAATTAGCCATCCTCGTTTTTTTTAATTGAACATTA
>JBGSWA010000462.1:0-5297 GCA_041752645.1 Gillisia sp.
AGGCTTACAAAGCCATTTTAATGGCATTATACCCAACTGATCCTAAACCTTAATTGCTGAACTAACCCTAAGTTTAAAAAGCTTATTTTAGTCCATAATTGGCAGGTAAACTTATGTTTTTAGAAAGACTGCCGTTAGGCAACATTATGAAACAAACATTAGGAATATTATTAATAATACTTTTCTTCGGTTGTACAAACGGAAAAAATAATAATACAACGAACACTGATTTTCAGCAAACCGATAAATTTTTCGAACAAAAAATTGAGTACGAACCAATATTTATCAATTTAAGCCCAAATATGAGTGACTTTCAATTTGAACAAGAATTGAAACGTTCAACACCAAATAAAAAATTCACAATATCTCTAAATAACTACAAATTTGACTTTGACATTACCAAATATTCAAATAGAATAGTCCTCGATTATAATGACATTAAAACACTAATTTTCACACCTAAATTTGGAGAAGACGCTGAAAAAAGATATATGGATTTCATTAATAAAGAACCAATTGAACAAAATGAAATTTTAATTAAAAAATTTATCAATCTTTTTAAAAATAAATATCCAAAGCAAATCGAACAGCTTCCACTATCAAAAAATCAAATCGGAGAATATTACAATAACCAAAAAGGAAATTTTACTGAAAGGAATCTTCTAAATTATAAATTTAAAAAGGAAAATTATTTAATATTTCAAGATTCTATAAAAACCGTAATTATTGGTTACACCAATGCCGAATATCCAAGGAAACTTGACAAAAAGGATTTGGAGTTGATAACATATACTTCTCAAATATCAGAAAGCATATCTCGTAATTCTATGGAGTCAGTGGAGAATATTAGAAATTATTTCAAAGAATATGGAAAGCTTTCACCATACAATCAAGCATTAAAACTCACCGGTTTTGAAGAACAAATATCAAGAAAAAAAGGATTATCATTAGAAATTAATTATATGCATAATTTGGATTTTGAGTTTCTAACGAATATGATTTATAAAGCAAATAATGAGTTTAATGATAAATTAAAACAAGAAGATAGCCTGAGAAAAATTAAACAAAAAAAAGAAAATAGCAATCTGAATAAAATATAATAACGTTGCCTAATAACGATTATCGAAAATAGCGGGTAACTTTCAAAGAAAATAATTAACTTCATCAACAAACCAGGTTAAACCGGTTCATTGTCGACTACAATTCCTTTTTCCTGTTCAAGTAAATTTTTAAAATATAATCAGCTATATCCCAACCTTCATCTTTTTCCTCCGCCGTGGATTTTTCCTCTACGAGTTCAGAGATCGAATAAAACACATTAGGTGGGAGGTCTTTCACCTTGTCATTCCACCTGTCATAACATCCGGCATCCGGAAACAGGATAACCTTTCTGTTCGCTAAAGGCGCAATTAAATCGTATTTCAAATTACCGAGACCACCGGTTGCCATCCAGATAAACTCCGGAAAGGCTATGGAGGCGATTATAGCCGTTTTCTCGCTTTCAACAATAGCAATGCGCTTAGTTTTGTCCGAGTTCAAGAGGTGAAGCCCAAACAGGCATTGTTTAAGGTTGTAATCCTCAATTTTTAATACCGAATGCACCCAATTAATTTTAGATTTCTTGCCTGTATCCTTGTTATACAACATTAATTTTCCCGTACGGACATTGTTGTTTTGGTCTATCTGCCAAAATACGGTAGCCCCTTTCCACTTTTTGGAAGTTCCAATCTTGTATTTAACCCTTAGTTCTTCCAATGCCTCTTTGTTTAGGGCATGTTCAAGGAAGCAAAGAAAATTATTCTCGCTGGTTTCCCTTAGGCTTTGCAGGAATAGATCCTGTTCAATCAAGGAAGGTGGGAGGTTATCTTCATTAGGATTTAATTTGGCCTTCTGTAAAGCTGCAGTCATTAAAACTTTGGGAAGTTTCTGTGGTGTTGGTCCTGACACTCTTTTTTCATCTTCAAAAAAATCCTTCGGTGGATAATGGTAGTTGCACTTTTGAATACGGCTGCATATACCCACTTCTAAGCCCAGGTATTCATCGTTTTCAAGATCAATGTATCTGGTAAAGGTGTTTTTTTTACCGCAGGAAGGGCAATTGAATCTGCTTTTTTTGGAATAAGGTTCTAATATAAATCTGTAATCGTTCAAGAAAATTTGTTTTTGACTGCCATCACTTTAAACACCAACAGCACTAATTTAAAAAGTAGTGCTGTAAGTGCAGTAAGTGTGGACAATTTAAGAATCTTTTTTTATGGTAAAGACTATTTGTCCATAGTTCTTCCTTGTCATTTCAAACTCATTTCGGAGCCGGGAAGAAAATTTCTTATTGGCGCAGGGTTTATTCCCGTTTTGAATACAATACATCTTATATTCCTCATACATAACTTGAAGTGTTGTGTGGTCTTTGACAGATTTCACATAGTCATTTTCATCGATGAAGCATAAAACAGAATCGCTCTCCCGTCTAAACTTTGTCACTTCGTTTTCTACCAAAGAACTTGGAGTGAAAGACTTGTTGTTAAGCAATCGCGACATCCCATCTAGCATCCAATTGAAAACCCCTGGTAATTCCGTCTTCAAAATCTTTTGTGATAACTGTCGATCCTGATCCTCTTCTTTAATGGTTACACGGAAAGGAATAATTAGGAATCGCCTAAAGAATGCAATGGTGTGTTCAATATCATTGGGTAGTTCATTGCAATTGAACATTAAGCGGGCATAGCCTTCCATAATAAAAGAGGATTTGTACAGATGCCGTGCATCAATAGGTTCCCTGGACACTAATTTTTTAAAAATATCCGATTCCAGATTGGCGCTCATCTCACTGGAATAATTTAAGAGCTTATCGGCAATCATTGCTCGTGAATCCTTGTCCTTCGTTAGGCTTTCCAGGCTATAGCTTGAGAAATTTTGTTGTCCTAATAGGGCGTTTATAATATCAAAAACCACACTCTTTCCATTGGAGCCTGTGCCATAAAGGAAAAGAGCTTTCTCGAACTTTAACACCTCATTTGGTATGAAAATCGATCCAATGTATTCTGCAAGGATGTCCTGTAATTCCTTTTCAGGGAGCACTTCATTTAGAAACTTCAAAAATTGCTCAGGTTTTGCATGTTTATCATAGGAAAATGGAAGCTGGTACGTCAAAAAATCTTCTTTTCTGAAATCTCTCAATTTTTGTACGCCATCTGAAATTTCAAAAGTTCCATTTTTTAAATTGATCAGCGTTGCCTGGCGATCTGGTTTGACATATTTGAAGTTGCTTTCAGATATAAATTGCTTGTTAAGATCTTCCTTGAATTTGAAAAATTTAGCATCGAATTTATCTACTCCCATTTTAAGGGCAGCTTCCCCTAAAAAGAAGTTGAATTCCTGCTCTTTTACCACTTCCCAATATTCAGTATTATACATATAGATTTTACCATCCTTAAATATGATATCAAGATTTAGCTCTTCTGCTTTTAAAATAAGGAACTGGACCGCCAGAATGAGATAATGTTTCCGATTTAAGACTTTATCTTCTTCGGTGAATTCTGCTTCCATGCGGAAATCTATCACCTCAATATTTTTTAAGGTGTGTTGTAAGATTTCAGATATATCGAGCCTCTTGTAGTTGAGTTTATCCGATTCATCTATTAATTCATCCAGTCCAATATTTCCAGGATCATCCTCACTTTCAACTGCTGCAGGATTTGGCAAAGCGGGAAGAGGAGGTGTTACAGGGATTTTAAAGATATCACCAAAACTTTTTCTCAATACAGGAATATTTCCTGATTGGACTAAGCTGTTGGGATCAAAATTAAACTTGTTGTTTTCTGATTTTGAATTATTTTCGTTATTCTGGTTATCGTTGTTTATCTTTGGTAACATAAAGTGTTTTTTTTGCATCCAATACAGATGCAATTAATAATTAGCTTCAAAATGGACTTGGCAGTTATTTTGAAGCTTTTTTGTTTGAGTTAAGAAGGATTTGTTCAATTTCAGATCTTTTGAATCTTACTCTATTCCCAATCTTGTATGCATTTATAACATGCTCCTTGGACCAGTTATGAATCGTAACGAGGGAAACGCCAATAAGTTCAGAAGTTTCTTTTCTGGTAATCCAGACGGTGGGTTCTTTTGGGGTGAAGTTTTTGGAAAGTTCCTGCATCTCGTGCCTAATACCTTCCAGAATTTCTGATTTGAATTCTTCCGGTGTGATACCGTGAAGTTGAGTGATGTTCTTGCTCATAATTATAATTGTTTAAGATTATTCTTATGGCAAATATTTAGCTTACTTGACTTGTTTTACGGTTTGAACACAACAGTAATACAACACTAACACAACACTTTTGGTGAGTAAACTGATAGTCAGTACTTATAGAGATGCTTTTTTTAGAATCCTGTCAGAGACTAAAGTGAAAAAAAGGTAGTTTTCATGGATTCATAGTCACCTTTTTCCGTTTTATCGGAAGAAGTGTAAGGTTCAAGCCGCGACATTTTAATTTCAAATTTCTTATTAACAAAATGGAAGAAATTTTTCTTTTTAACCTTTTCTAAGATATAGTCATCATTTTTAAAGAATTCGAAATATTTGGAAAAAAGGGTTTTTGTTAAATCAGATTTTTGGTATTCTTCCATACAATGCAGAAAGAGTTGGTAACATACTTTATTTTTAAAAACCAAAGGGGAATAATTTGGCACAGATGGCGCTTTTTGTTTTTCCGGCAATTCTCTTCTAAGAATCTGAAGCAACTTTGCCTCTGATAATATTCTGAGTAGGTCAGCAAATTCAGGAAAGAAATCCTCCTGCACTATATCTTGGTACTTACGTACTATTGAATCTTCCGTTCGCCTTCGAGGAAGCGCATCCGTTTGCCACTGATGAAGCTTACCATCTAGTTGTGAAAAGGTTTCCAGGAATATACTTAATATGCCGAAATGATGTAGAACAAAATGGAAATTCTCAAAATCCAGTAAATGGTTCCATTTGTTGTTCTGAAGTTGAAGCTGAATTACCTTTATCCTATCAACTGTAAATTTTGCTATTTCATCATTTGTCTCGAATAGTTGTACCTGACTTTTAATTGTTCTGTAGGATTGGCTTTGGCAGTCATTTAATTCCCTAACAAGCCGTACCCAATTTTGAAGGAAAACAGTTTTTTCCATAAACACAAAGGTTTGATTTGTGCTCTGGGATATAGAAAAAGGATCATCGGGATATTCTTCTAAAAATTCATTGTGGAAATCTTCTTGTTTTTTGTAGCAAAACCCTAATTCGTTTCGGAGTAAGTCAAGAGTATTGTTTATCTGTG
>JBGSWA010000463.1:0-40371 GCA_041752645.1 Gillisia sp.
AGCCTTGATTTACAGAATTTACACCTTTTGGAGGAAGCCTTTAAAAACAGGCATAGCATTAAGTAAAATTTCTTCCTAACTTTGAATCTTAAATTTCAATAAAAATAAAGGTCGCTAAGTTTTAAATCTGTAAAAAGAAAAAATCGGGCGTATTAGGTTCAATATTAACATGCATTAAAGACACAGATTATTATGATTTCCAAAAAAAACATCATTGAAAGATTCACGGCTTACGTAAGCATTGATACTCAAAGTGACCCCGAGAGCAATGAAACCCCCAGCACCAAAAAACAATGGGATTTAGCAAACAAATTGGCTGAGGAGTTGAAACATATAGGAATGCAGGAGGTTGAAATCGATGAAAATTCCTATATCATGGCCACCCTCCCTGCAAATATCGCCCACGAAGTGCCGGTTATTGGCTTTGTTTCTCATTTTGATACCTCTCCGGATTTTACTGGGACCAATGTAAAGCCGCAGATCATTGAAAATTATGACGGAAAAGATATCGTGCTCAATAAAGAACAGGATATCATTCTTTCTCCCGATTATTTTGAGGACTTGAATCTGTATAAGGGGCAGACATTAATTACCACCGATGGCACAACCCTTCTGGGAGCGGATGATAAGGCCGGGATTACCGAGATCATATCTGCGATGGAATATCTCATAGACAATCCCCAGATCCCTCACGGAAAAATTCGTGTCGGGTTCACCCCTGATGAAGAAATTGGTCGTGGCGCACATAAATTTGATGTGAAAAAATTCGGCGCAGAATGGGCCTATACCATCGATGGCAGTCAGGTTGGAGAACTGGAATATGAAAACTTTAATGCTGCGGAGGCCAGAGTTAGCATTAAGGGAAAAATTGTTCACCCGGGATATGCAAAGGATAAAATGGTGAACAGTATGTATATCGCTCAGGATTTCATCAATTCCTTGCCAAGACTGGAAACCCCGGAGCACACCCAGGGGCGGGAAGGTTTTTTTCACCTCACTGATATAAAAGGCGATGTTGAGGAAACAAGATTAAAATACATCATCCGCGACCACGATAAAGACCAATTTGAGGCGAGAAAAGAGATGATTGAGAATCTTGCTTCGGAAATCAATTCACAGCACGAGAAAGAAGTTATCAAAATTGAAATCAAGGATCAGTATTTCAATATGCGTGAAATGGTCGCCCCGGTAATGCACATTGTGGAGCTTGCGGAAGAGGCCATGAAAGCGGTAAACATCACCCCCCTAATCAAACCTATTCGCGGGGGTACAGATGGTGCCCAATTGAGCTATATGGGACTTCCCTGCCCCAATATTTTTGCGGGGGGACATAATTTTCACGGTCGATATGAATATGTGCCAGTAGAAAGCATGCAAAAAGCGGTGGAGGTAATTGTGAAAATTGCTGAGCTCACTGCAGAAAAATATAAGTCCTGACCAAAATGCAAAAAATTGAATCGGTAGATCAGTATATTGATGCCCATCCCAGATGGACAGATATCCTTTTGGAATTAAGGGAATTATTGAATTCTACCGTTTTAAAGGAATGTATTAAATGGGGCGGACCCGTTTATTGCCTAAACGGCAAAAATTTATTGGGAATCGGAGCCTTTGAGAATCACAGTGCGCTCTGGTTTTTCCAGGGGGCGCTTTTAAAGGACAACAACAGCTTACTTATCAACGCACAGAAAGGAAAAACAAGGGCGCTAAGGCAGATACGATTTGAGCCGGGAGCAAAAATAGAACCAGGGGAACTTCTAAAATATATTGAAGAAGCCATCGCCCTACATAACCTGGGAAAAAAAATAATGCCCGATCTCAATAGGGAAATTTCAATTCCATCTGAATTAAGCCTTCTGTTTAATTCAGATTCTGAATTAAGCAAGGCCTTTTCCAGCTTACCCCCTGGTAAAGCTAGGGAATATGCTGAATATATCACCGAGGCCAAGGGGAAGCAAACCAAAGAAAAACGAATTGAAAAAATCCTCCCATTGATCAAAGCCGGGATTGGCTTACACGGTAATTATAAAAATTGCTAAAAAAAAGTGGAGGTAAAAACACCTCCACTTTTTCTATACTTTTACCAAGGTTTCACTATTAATAACAAGGTCCACCTCTTCTTCTGTTTTTTCCGGCATTTTCACTGTCCCATAGCTTTATGGTAAGACTAACAATGAGTTGATTTAATCTTGTATCGTCAAAACTTCCACGATTCACATTGTATTCAGCGCGCACAATATCGATTTCCTGACTCTCTTTTGAGGAAAGGGAATGATCGTAACGCACATCCAGGCCAAAACTTCCAAATTCCACTTTAGCACCAATTTGGGCAGAAAGAGGGGTGTTTTGAACAACAATTTCAGGGGTATCAGTGACAGGTTCATTTCCTTGCAAAGTGGCATCAAGTATGTTCTTGTAAGCCATCCCGGCATAAATATCTACCGGCCCATAAATATTATAACCAACCAGTACAGGAACACTAAGTTCATCTACAGCATAAATTGCCGGTTTTGAAGGGAAATCAAATCTTGACTCCAAAGCCGAATACACCACCTCTGGACGAACAAAGAATTTTCCAAAATTTATTTGCACCCAGAGCCCAGCGTGATAGCCAATTTCTCCTACAGCATTGTAGGTGGCAGGTGGAAGTTCCGCTTGTGTTGATTGGAAACTATTGATCTCCCCTCCAAAAGTTTTATTGATCCCTCCTTTTAATCCTAACTGGAATTCCTGGGCCTGAAGAACTGTGGTTTGAATACCTGCAAAGCAAATAAGAAGTGCTAAAAGTGTTTTGTTCATAAAACTAGGATTGTAATAATTCGTACTATCGGAGGTAAATATATTGTTTAAAAAAATAAATCTCCCTTGTTTTTCTAAGCATTTAACGTGTTAGAATTAAAAAAATTATAAAATCATCCAATCAATATATAAAAAAGAAAAAGGCTGTTTTAAATCTTGTGATTTATTCGCTTCCAATGATTTGTGACCCAGGGATAATAAATCCCGAAATACTAAGAAAAACCTGAGTCTCATTACATTTAAAAACATTCCTTTAAGGTTTTTAAACTTTCTTTTATCAAGGAACAAGAGAGGCATCAGGATTTCCCTCGGGATGAAGTGACCGCCAAAGGATTAGTAGCGGCATCCTGAAAACAAGTACAACTGATAACAACAATCTGCTAAAATTTTACCTGTGCTCGGATATTTCCCGCTTCTCAGTGATCCATTTCTTAATTCCACCATCCAACACGTATATACTCTTAAAACCGGCCCTTTGAAGAATTTTGGCGGCTTGTGGACTCACCGTTCCTGAAGTACAGTAAATAGCGATGGGTTTTGACTTGTCCAATTTTTCAAGTTTTTTCCTGAAATCCTTATCGTATATAATATTTGCGGCATTGACCAGATGTGATTTATTGTACTCCTGCTCCGGTTGTACATCTACAAGCTGAACATCACCATATTTCAGATGCGTATTCATATCTTCCACGCTAATAACTTTTATCTCATTTGCAGTTACATCCTTACAACTGTGAACTGCAAATGAAATAAGGAAAACAATTAAATATTTGGCACTCATGTTTTCGTTTTAGGGAGTTTGAATCTCGCCGTCCCATTCCATAATCCCGCCCATTAAATTATAGGCATTTTCAATTCCATGCTGCTGCATCAAGGCGCAAGCAGAGGCACTCCGGGCACCGGATCTGCAATAAACCAGGTAGTTTTTAGATTTGTCCAGTTTTTCAATTTCATTCAAAAATTCCTGCCCTTTGTGAATGTCCATATTGATGGCTCCTGGTATAAATCCTGCCATATATTCCTCCTCGGTTCTCACATCGAGAATGACAGCATCCTCCTTCTTTTCTTTCGCTTCCTTCCATTGGTCCTGGGTTAAATTTTTCATGTCCTTTTAATTTATTGGTTACTAAAATAGTATTTTTAAATTTTATAAAAAACGTAAATATAAGGTAAACCTTATAATTTGGCCATAGGTCGGGCCTCAAAAATGAATCGGATTCATATATTTATTGCAGGCCGTCTTCCCAATGATCAGATATAAAAGGGCAACTAAAATTCTGAGATGCCATAATTTTAACATAAGTTTAAAATTCTACCGGAAAAAGGTGCTTATCCGTAAAAACAATAATTGTTTAAACAGATGTAGATTGAAGAGTTCATAAAGGCCAAAAAACAGTTGCCTGCTTCCCGCAGGCGGATCCTCCGTTTATTTTTCACCACGAGTTGGGCCAACCACAGTCTGTCAGAGGTTTTAAAACCCTTTCAAATAAGCCTTTCCCAGTGTAATGTCCTGCGAATTTTAAGAGGGAAAAGACCAAACCCCCAAATCTTAGCACCATTCAGCAGCGCAAGGGCAACAAAATGAGCAACGCCACCCCCAAAAGGGCACCTAAGGGGTGGTTGCAAGACCCTTAAAAATAAAACTCACCCGGTAGTTTCGATCTTAACTGGAAAGAGGATTCCGCTTCAGCCAGATTGTCAAAAGACCGGTCCATTTTGATGTGCGTTATGGCTCAGGAAGCTGCTTCGATGATTTGGGAGACAAAACAATTTATGACAACTTTGATTTAGAGGTACACCTGAAATTTTAAATCTCAATTCTGAATTCCTGAATGGTTTTGAGCTGCGAAACTTTAATAATTAATAAGTGCATTGGCGGCTTTTTAATTATAATATTCAAAAAGTCTTTGTCAATTCAAAATACCTGAGTATATTTGACGAAATGAAAAATCAATCAATACATATTTGGTGGTGGAATAGCTTACGTCAACACGTCGTGAAGTAACACTGCTATCGTATGTAATCATATACAAAAGGCTTGTCTCACGACAAGCCTTTTTTTGTTTAACAATATTTCGTAAGATATGTTTCAACTAACCACAACCTATAAAAAACTCCTGGCCGATACCATTACTCCGGTGAGCGTATATCTCAAGATCCGCGATAAATACCCCAACAGCTTGCTCCTGGAAAGCAGCGACTATCACGCCAGCAACAACAGTTTTTCATATATCTGCTGCAATCCGATCGCCTCGATAAAAATTGAGAATGGCCTGCTCCTTGAGGCTTTTCCCGATGGAAGCAGCAATGAAATTCCAATTACCCAGGAGCTCAATGTGCCAGAAAGAATCCAGGAATTCTCTCAGCAATTCCAGTGCGAAACTTCCAATTTCAAATTTATCAACAGCGGGCTTTTCGGTTATATCGCCTATGATGGCGTGCAGTATTTTGAGGATATCAAAATAGCCAAAAAGAAAGGGAATCTAAACCTGCCGGATGTGTATTACGCGGTTTACCAAAATATTATCGCCATCAATCACTTCAACAACGAAGCCTATATTTTTGACCATAATTTCAACACAGAAAATAATCTCAAAGAAATAGAGCAAATTCTGAAGGTTAAAAATTTCGCAACCTATAACTTTAAAAGACAGCAAGAAGTTGTTTCAAATTTAACCGATGAAGAGTTCAGGGAACATGTAAGCCTTGGAAAAAAACATTGCCAACGCGGAGACGTTTTCCAATTGGTGCTTTCCCGCCGTTTTTCCCAGGCATTCAAGGGTGATGAATTCAATGTGTACCGCGCCTTACGCAGTATAAACCCCTCGCCTTACCTATTCTATTTTGATTATGGGAACTTTAAAATTTTTGGCAGTTCTCCCGAAGCTCAACTCATCGTAAAGGAGGGGCAGGCAGAAATTCACCCAATTGCAGGAACTTTTAAACGCACCGGTAATGATGAACAAGACGCGGTCCTGGCAAAAGAACTCGCTCTGGACAAAAAGGAAAATGCCGAGCACGTAATGCTGGTGGATCTTGCAAGAAATGATCTAAGCCGCCACAGCTCACAGGTCAAAGTGGAAACCTTTCGTGAAATTCAATTCTTCTCGCACGTCATCCACCTGGTGAGCAAGGTTACAGGGATCAAAAAGAAGAATACCTCTACCATGCAAATTGTGGCAGACACCTTCCCGGCCGGAACCCTTAGCGGCGCTCCAAAACACAGTGCGATGAGCCTGATAGAAAAATATGAAAACGTGAACCGAAGTGCATATGGTGGGGCAATCGGGTTTATGGATTTTAACGGGAATTTCAACCATGCCATCATCATACGATCCTTTGTGAGTAAAAACCATCAGCTTCATTATCAGGCCGGAGCAGGAATAGTTTCAGGATCAGAAGAGGAAAACGAATTACAGGAAGTTTTTAACAAATTAGGCGCACTGACCAAGGCATTGGAAATTGCGGAGGAGATGTAAAATACTAAAAGCCTCCTACCTATAGGAGTGAGAATTAAAAAGATACTGCAAATATGAATACTATAAATAAAAAATCTGCCAATATTTCAAATTCCAAATTCCGGAAGGCTCCGGTATCTGTTTTGGTAATAGACAATTACGACTCCTTTGTATATAATCTGGTGCATTAGCTGGAGGAATTGGACTGTATTGTAACGGTGGCCCGCAATGATGAACTCGATCTGGAGGAGGTTGAAAAATTCGATAAAATTTTGCTTTCCCCCGGACCCGGGATTCCGGAGGAAGCAGGTCTTTTAAAGGCGATCGTCGAAAAATACGCTCCGACTAAAAGTATTTTAGGGGTCTGTTTGGGGCAACAGGCCATTGGAGAAGTCTTTGGGGGCAGATTGGTAAATCTCGAATCGGTGTATCACGGAATTGCCACCAAAATAAGGCGATGTGTCGATGATGAGCTTCTTTTTGAAGGCCTGGAAAAGGAATTTGAAGTTGGACGCTACCATTCCTGGGTAGTAGATAAAGATTTACCCCCCTGCCTGGAAGCCACCTCCTTTGATCACAACGGACAGGTAATGTCTTTGCGCCATCGGGCCTTTGACGTGAGAGGAGTGCAATTTCACCCGGAATCGGTATTGACTCCAAATGGTAAAAAAATTATTGCGAATTGGATAAAATAAAAAGGCACATCCCTTGCAGGGGAGTGAGAAAAAAATTGGAAATAAAAACTGAAGTTTAATAAAATACCGCTCACTAAATTCTTTCCCAAGGGGGAGAAGAATCAGGTGGCATTTTACTGTGAAAGGAGCATTCTTAAAACCCGTTGAAAACACCGATAAAAAAATGCGAATTACATATGACCCTTATAAAACAATACCTATCTGCACATGAAACAATTACTGAACAGACTTATAAATCACGAAACCATCTCAAAGGAAGAGGCGCGCGAAGCCCTGGTCAATATTTCGAACGGGGCATATAACCAAAGCCAGATCGCTGCTTTTTTAACAGTTTATATGATGCGCAGCATCACCATTGAAGAACTGGAAGGCTTTCGCGATGCCTTGCTGGACCTGTGCCTCAAGATAGATCTAAGACCTTACAACCCCATTGATCTCTGTGGGACGGGGGGGGACGGAAAAGACACTTTTAACATCTCAACAGCAGCTTCATTTATCACTGCCGGGGCAGGAATTAAGGTCGCAAAACACGGAAATTACGGAGTTTCCTCGGTGAGCGGCAGCTCAAATGTAATGGAATTCCTGGGTATAAAATTCAGCAAGGATCCTGGTTTTCTTGAAAAATGCATTGATCAGGCCGGGATTTGTGTGCTGCACGCCCCTTTATTCCACCCTGCGATGAAAAATGTAGCGCCCATCAGGAAATCCCTGGCGGTAAAAACTTTTTTCAATATGTTGGGGCCAATGGTAAATCCCGCCTTTCCCAAACAACAATTGGTGGGTGTTTTTAGCCTGGAACTGGCCAGAATGTATGGATATCTGTATCAAAATACCGATATCAAATTCACGATTCTACACGCCCTGGACGGATATGATGAAATCTCGCTGACAGGAGCCACCAAAACCATTTCCAATGATGCTGAACATATGTTGGAAGCATCAGATTTTGGAGTGGAAACTCTAAAGGCTTCAGAGATTTCCGGTGGGAATTCCGTAGAGAGTGCAGCTAAAATTTTTATGGATATTTTAGAAGGAAAAGGAACAAAGGCACAAAACAATGTGGTTTGTGCCAATGCCGCTATGGCCATCGCAACGGAGAAAGATTGTACGCCAGCTCAAGGCTTTGAGCTGGCAAGAGAAGCCCTGCTTTCCAAAGGAGCCCTGCAGGCGTTGCACAAATTACAAAGCTTAAGCCTGGGATGATTTTTAAAGGAGCAGCCTTGAAAAAAGAAAAGTAGATAGATGCCCATCAAGGCTCCAATCAAACTCAATAAACAAACTTTTATAATGAATATTTTAGACCAGATAATCGCTGATAAATTCAAAGAGGTCGCACTCAAAAAACAGTTGATCCGGGTTTCTGATTTTGAGCGGTCTCCGCTATTTGAGCGGGAAACCGTTTCCCTATCCGAGGCCTTAAAAAACAGTACCACCGGAATTATAGCAGAGCACAAAAGGCGATCTCCCTCCAAATCGGTGATCAATCAAAGCCTGAATGTTGCCGATGTGGCTCGTGGGTATGAACAGGCCGGGGTTTGCGGGATGTCTGTACTGAGCGATGCAAAATATTTTGGTGGATCCTTAGATGATTTGATCCTGGCCAGGGCTTCTGTAAAATTGCCGTTGTTGAGAAAAGAATTTATCATTGATGAATATCAGATTATAGAAGCAAAGGCACATGGGGCCGATGTAATTTTGCTTATTGCCGCAGTTTTGGATCGGGCGCAGATCAAGGGTTTTTCCGCGCTGGCCAGGAGCTTGAGGATTGATGTTTTGATGGAAGTTCACAACCTGGAGGAACTGGAAAAATCCATGTTACCAGGCATCGATATGATAGGGGTGAACAACCGGAATTTAAAAACCTTCGAGGTCAGTACCGAGATCAGCAAAAGGCTTTCCGGGAAGATCCCGAATGAGTTTGTGAAGGTTTCCGAAAGCGGAATAAGCAGCGTGGAGGGGATCAGGGATTTAAAGAATTATGGGTACCAGGGATTTCTGATCGGGGAGAATTTTATGAAAACCGATAATCCCGGCCTGAGCGCAACTGAATTCATTAAAAATCTAGGGGAATGAACCGCCTGAAAATAAAAATATGCGGCCTAAAAAACCCAGAGAATATCAGCAAAACAGCTGCATTGCTTCCTGATTATCTCGGTTTTATATTTTATGAGCCTTCCCCGAGAAATTTTCAGGGGGAAATCCCCGAGATAGATCAGGGGATAAAAAAAACGGGGGTATTTGTCAATGCCTCCGTGAATTTTATTCTGACTAAAATTGAAAAATATAAGTTTCAGGCAATTCAGCTTCACGGGGGTGAAACCCCTGAATTTTGCAGGGCATTGAGAGCTGCCTTGGCTGAAACTGCCTCCAATAAAAATTCAACTCCCACGGAGATTATCAAGGTGTTTTCCATTGAGGACGCGTTTGATTTTAACCAGTTACATCCATTTGAAGGAACCGCGGATTATTTTTTATTCGATTCAAAAGGAAAAAATAAAGGCGGGAATGGCTTCTCATTTAATTGGGAAATTTTAAAGGAGTACCCATCTCCTACCCCATTTTTCCTGAGTGGCGGAATTGGATTGGAAGAAGTGGAACAAATTGCGGAATTTCAATCCTATCTTCAGAAGATCGGCAAAGAGCATTTGCTCTTTGCCGTAGATCTGAACAGCAAATTTGAAATAAAGCCCGGTTTTAAAAACATCGAAAACCTGGCTTTATTTCAGAAAGAAATACAATTTAAATAACCGAATTCCCCGGAAGGCGATCTTAATTAAAGAGAAAAAACACCGCTCGGGCCGATTAAAAAAACTGACAAAAAATGACATATCAAGCAGATGAAAAAGGATATTACGGAGAATTTGGCGGAGCCTTTATCCCGGAGATGCTGTATCCCAATGTAGAGGAATTGCGATCTAAATATTTGAAAATAATGCACGAGGGATCTTTTCAGAAGGAATTTGACCAGCTTCTGAAGGATTATGTTGGCCGCCCAACCCCGCTTTATTTAGCCGAGCGCTTAAGTAAAAAATATAACACAAAGATCTACCTGAAACGCGAAGATCTATGTCATACCGGGGCGCATAAGATCAACAATACCATCGGGCAAATTCTGGTAGCCAAACGCCTTGGAAAAACCCGGATTATTGCCGAAACCGGCGCTGGTCAGCACGGGGTTGCCACCGCCACGGTTTGCGCATTGATGGGCCTTGAATGCGTAGTGTATATGGGGGAGGTTGATATCGCCCGCCAGGCGCCAAATGTGGCTCGCATGAAAATGTTGGGCGCCACCGTAATTCCAGCCATATCGGGAAGTAAAACCCTGAAAGATGCTACCAATGAGGCTATTCGGGACTGGATCAACAATCCTGTGAACACCTATTACATCATAGGGTCTGTGGTTGGGCCGCATCCTTATCCGGATATGGTAGCGAGGTTTCAAAGTGTGATCTCAGCGGAGGTTAAATCCCAACTGCAGGAAAAAGAAGCCCGGGAAAATCCAGATTATGTGGTGGCCTGCGTTGGCGGTGGCAGCAACGCTGCCGGGATCTATTTTCATTACCTGGACAATCCCCAGGTTGGCATTATCGCGGTGGAGGCAGCAGGAAAGGGAATTCTTACCGGGGAAAGCGCAGCCACCTCAGCCCTTGGAAAAGAAGGGATTATCCATGGCAGCAAGACCCTTTTGATGCAAACCCCAGACGGTCAAATTACCGAGCCCTATTCCATCTCAGCAGGTTTGGATTATCCCGGAATCGGGCCCATGCACGCCAATTTATTCAGGACCGGGCGGGCTGAATTTATTTCCGTTACAGACGATGAAGCGATGCAGGCCGGGCAGGAATTGGCGCGATTGGAAGGAATTATTCCCGCCATCGAATCCGCACACGCCCTTGCAATTTTTAAAGATCGAAAATTCGGAAAACAGGAGGTGGTGGTGGTGAACTTATCGGGTCGTGGCGATAAAGACTTGAGTACGTATATAGACTATTTTAATTTATAAAAACTTCGGAAATATTTTTAAAATGTTTCCGGTTGCATAAAAAAAATCACAATGAACCGAATAATTCAAAAATTAAAGGAAGCTGGCTACTCCGAAAATAAGGAGAAAAAACTGCTTTCCATCTATTTCACAGCAGGTTACCCTCACCTGGAAGATACTGTTACAATTATCCAGAAATTGGAAAAAAATGGGATTGATATGATTGAAATAGGCTTGCCATTCAGCGATCCGCTGGCTGATGGGCCAACCATTCAGGAGAGTTCCGCAAAGGCCTTAAAAAGTGGGATGACCACTCTAAAATTATTTGAACAACTCAAGGATATTCGCAAATCTGTTTCCATTCCGCTTCTTATTATGGGGTATTTTAATCCAATTCTTCAGTATGGAGTTGAGGAATTTTGTAAAAAATGCGCGGAAATCGGCATTGATGGAATGATAATCCCGGATTTACCTGTCGATGTATACACCCAGGAGTATAAAGCTATTTTCGAAAAATATGATCTTATCAATGTACTGCTCATTACCCCGCAAACATCCCCAGAGCGCATTCGGTTCATAGATTCAGTTTCCAACGGGTTTATTTATATGGTGAGCAGCGCAAGCGTTACCGGAAAAACAAAAGGATTTGGAGAGGAAACAATTGCATATTTTGAGAGAATTTCAGAGATGAATTTAAAAAATCCACAAATTATTGGCTTTGGGATCAGCGATAAGCAAAGTTTTACCCAGACCACGGAATTTGCAAAAGGCGCTATTATTGGAAGCGCTTTTATTAAAGATTTAACACAAAAGGGTACCGGAAAAATCTCCGAATTTGTTAAGGGCATTCGTGATATTTAACCTTTGTCTAACAGGCTGTTAAGACTTTTTAAGATGACAAATTCCTATCTTTAGGGAATTAAAAAAATACCTCAACCTTAAAAAATAAAGTCATGGGAGCTATAGAAGAAAACCGGATCAAAAGAAGGGATACCGAGAGCGATCCTTTAAAGAAAATTGGCAATAGAAATTTCAAAACCAACAGAGTTGATTTTGATCAAAAAACTATTAAAAAACAACAAAACAAATAGAAATTATGGGAAGAGGGGATAAGAAAACCAAAAGAGGCAAAATTTCAATTGGAAGTTGGGGTCGGTTAAGACCCAAGAGAACCAAATTTAAAATAAAACCTACCACTCTGGCAAAGCAGTCAGAAAAGGAACTTACCTAGGTTTTTCAAGATTCAAATCCCTTCAAAAAAAACCCTTATACTGAAGTACCCTGAAATCAATTGTATTGAATTCAGGGTTTTTCTCTTTCAGGGATTTGTATAGTTTCATGCTGCCGATCGCCCTGTTGGCTGAACCGGAGGGTGCGGTAAGGGAAACTGTTTTTATAGTTCGTCCCCCCAGTAAAAACTGATAGATCCGAGGCACCTCCCCCGAGATAAGCTTTAGAGAAATACGCTCCGGATGCCGGCTCAAAAGTTTTCTAAAAAAATATTCAGGTCCATTTTTACTGTTCCCACCAGTAAAAAGCAAGGTGTCAATTTTGAGATGTCGCCTTAAAATCTCTGTCATATTGCGCAACTCGACCTGTTGCATTCCCAGATCGGAAGCATCAATTTTAGAGCGTCGGCTGCTCTGCACCACATCGCAAATTCCGATTCCCCTGTCTATTAAAAAGCTTTTTCGTTGCTCAATGGCTTCGCTGGTGTTTTCAAATTTTAAATCCAAATCGAATAATCTATCCAAAACGGGCCAGAGTAGCCCGTCCCTACTTCCATAACAAAAATCCACATCCCTTGCCTTTAATTCCCCGATTGTAAAACGGGGTGGCGGCAAGGTGCCCACTATAAGTTTAGTGGCATTCTCCGGAATAAAAGGTTCATAAGGATGCCGATGAAAAAACATGTGCCTGAATTTTAAACTCTTTATTTCATCACGACGATTAAATCATCTGCAAAAACCATTTCCCCTTCTTTAAGCAGGACCCTGTCAATTTCCCCATCAGTGTGGGAGGTAATGGTAGTTTCCATTTTCATGGCCTCAATTACAAACAATGCTTCATTTTTTTTCACCTTCTGCCCCGGGCTGACCAATACCGAAGAGAGCGAGCCTTGAAGAGATGCCCCTATCTCCTTGTCGTTATTCTTATCGAATTTCTGATGGGTTATCTTTTCAACTTTTATGGATTTATCCAGGATCTTCACAACGCGGGTTTGTCCGTTCACCTTAAAAAATACATCCACCAAACCATCTTCGTGGGCCTCCCCTACAGATAAAAGTTGGATGAGCAAGGTTTTTCCTTTGTCCATTTCCACGATGATCTCTTCCCTGAGTTCCATCCCGTAAAAGAAATTTTTGGTAGGGAGTTTTATCACATTGCCATGTTCCTCGTGATGATTAAGCGTGTCGGTAAATACCTTTGGATACAATTTATAGGAAAGAAAATCGGTAATATCCAGTTTCCTGTCCAATTTTTCGCTGAAGATCCCCTGAAATTCCGCAAATTCTGCATCAAAATCAATGGGATCCATATGTTGGTTCGGCCTGTCTGTATATGGCTTTTCATCCTTCAATATGATTTTTTGAACTTTTTCCGGAAAACCGCCCACGGGCTGTCCCAAATCCCCTCTAAAAAAACTTTTCACCGATTCAGGAAAGGAAAGGGTATCCCCCGCTTCCAAAACATCTTCCACTCTCAGGTTATTACTGACGAGATATTGTGCCATATCACCCACTACTTTGGAGCTTGGGGTCACCTTTATGATATCCCCAAAAAGCTGATTTACCTCCCCGTACATCTGGGTTATTTCAGTAAAGCGTTCATTGATTCCCAGGGATTCTGCCTGGGGCTTTAAATTGGAATACTGCCCCCCCGGGATTTCATGCTGATATACCTCAGCAGTCCCGGCTTTAAGCCCACTCTCGAAGGGGTAGTAATAGTTTCGAACCGTATCCCAATAATTGGAATATTCATTTAGCTTTTTCATGTCAAATTCAGGGCCTCGGCTATCAAATTTCATCATCTCCACAAGGGAGTTGAAATTTGGTTGTGAGGTAAGGCCCGAAAGGCCGCCCAGGGCAACATCCACCACATCTACCCCGGCTTCAATTGCCTTGAGATAGGTTGCAGACTGAATGGACGAGGTATCATGAGTATGCAAATGTATTGGGATATTCACATGGGATTTTAAGGCTGAGATCAACTCTTGCGCAGCATACGGTTTTAATAGGCCAGCCATATCTTTTATCCCTAAAATATGAGCTCCGGCATCTTCCATTTGTTTTGCCAGTTGCAGGTAATACTCCAGGGTATATTTTGTCCTTTTTGGATCTAAAATATCCCCGGTATAACAAATCGAGGCCTCCGCAAGTCCATTGGTGTTATTACGGACATACTTGATACAGGGTTCAATGGATTTCATCCAGTTAAGGGAATCGAAAATACGGAAAATATCTATCCCATTTTCAGAGGCTTCGGTGACAAATCTTTCGATGAGATTATCGGGATAAGCCTTATAACCCACCCCATTGGAACCTCTGATCAACATTTGCAGCAGCACATTTGGCATGGCCTCCCGAAGCAATCGCAAACGCTCCCATGGATTTTCATGTAAAAACCGCAGGCAAACATCAAAGGTTGCACCTCCCCATACCTCCATACTAAAGATGTTGGGATGGTTTTTCGCGAAGCCTTCAGCCACTTTCATCATATCGTAGGTTCGCATCCTTGTTGCCAGCAGGCTTTGGTGCGCATCACGCATGGTGGTATCGGTAAACTGAATTTTATTTTCCCGGCGGAGCCATTGGGAAAATTTATCGGGTCCCAATTCGGTCAATAAATCCTTAGTTCCTTTTGGATATGCTCCATATTGATCGAATTCCGGTACCTTGGGTAAAAGGAATTTTTTTGTAGGATCTATATGCTTTACATCCGAATTTCCATTTACCGTGATATCGCCTAAAAATCTCACCAATTTGGTGGCACGGTTCCTGGGCTCCCGGATCACAAAGAGTTCCGGATGATCATTTATTAAATTTACGGTTGCCTGTCCTGCCCTGAAAACTTCATTTTGAAGGATATTATCGAGAAAAGCCATATTGGTTTTCACCCCCCTTATCCTGAATTCTGCAAGAGCACGCCTCATTTTTCTGCAAGCTCCATCAAGGGTCCTTGCGCTGGCTGAAACCTTTACCAACATGGAATCAAAAAACGGGGAAATGGTAACTCCCTGGTACACACTTCCCGCATCGAGCCTGATCCCAAAACCGGAAGCACTCCTATAGGTGGTAATGGTCCCATAATCTGGCTTGAAATCATTTTTAGGATCCTCTGTGGTGATCCTGCACTGAAGTGCAAACCCGTTTATCCTGAGGCTTTCCTGACTTTCAATTTTAATTTGTTTGTCGCTTAATTTATATCCACCGGCAATAAAAATTTGTGCTTTTACCAAGTCGATATTCGTAACAATCTCCGTTACGGTATGTTCTACCTGGATCCTCGGATTTACTTCAATAAAATATATTTTTTCACCCTCCACCAAAAATTCGACTGTTCCGATATTGTTGTAATCTACGGCTTTACATATTTTTATGGCATATTCGTACAGTTTCTCTTTGATCCTTTGATCCAGGCCATACGCAGGTGCAAATTCAATTACTTTTTGATAGCGCCTCTGAACAGAGCAGTCACGCTCAAAGAGGTGGACGATATTCCCGTGATTATCTGCCACTATCTGTATTTCGATGTGTTTGGGATTCTCCACAAATTTCTCAATAAAGAGCGTGTCGTCCCCGAATGCGTTTCCAGCTTCACGCTTGGATTCCGGGAAGGCGCTTCTTAATTGCTGGTCATCCCTAATAACCCGCATCCCCCTGCCTCCGCCACCGGAAGCCGCTTTCAACATTAAAGGATATCCGATCCTTTGCGCTTCCTCCAGGGCAATTTCCAGGGAACTCAACTCTCTCTGATTGCTTTCGATCACAGGGACCTCATTGGCTACGGCAACTTCTTTTGCTTTAACCTTATCTCCCAGGGAGCTTAACACTGAAACTTTAGGTCCTATAAATACAATCCCGTTTTCTTCACATTGTTTTGCGAACTCGGCATTTTCTGAAAGAAATCCATACCCGGGATGAATTGCATCCACCTGGTTTTTCTTGGCGATCTGAATAATTGTCTGGATATTCAAATAAGGTTTTAAAGGGGCATTATCACTGCCGATCTGGTAGGATTCATCCGCTTTATATCGGTGGAGGGAATACCTGTCTTCATAGGTATAGATCCCAACAGTTTTTAAGCCAATTTCTGTACAAGCCCGAAATATACGTATCGCAATTTCCCCTCTATTCGCAACTAAAACCTTTTTAATTTCCATTCTTAAACTCCTTATCTATTAAATTTTACCGCCCGAAAGTTAATTAATTATTTATGGAATGAACCATTTTTAATGGTGTTTTGAAATAATTAACAATTAAAGAAAAGCCCGTCAACTTCCCGAGCTATTTTTCAGGATAGTCAAAAAATTCCAATGCAGAGATGTGAATAATTTAAAATGAACCGGGAAACTTTTTGCTCTTTGCATTTAGATAACAACCTGTTTCTGCTCCAGAGGTCTGCAAAAACACAAAAACAAGCTTCTGTACACAGGATCTGTGAAATTTAAAAGGGCTTGAGAGAAAAATACCCCAAAATACAGGAGTATTCCAATGGGGGGGGGGGCAGATAAAGGAAGATCTGTCGGAATGATAAAGATACTATCAGCATCTTTTAAGGCAATGGATTTACAGGGTTTACCTCACAAATACCAATTCATTTTCGTTAGGAGAATCGTTTTCACTGAATCTGTATCCCTCATAATCAAATCCTTTCAAGTCTTCAATGCTGTCAATATCTTTATCAAGGATATAGCGCACCATTGCCCCGCGGGCCTTTTTAGCAAAAAAACTGATTATTTTTAATTTTCCGTTCTTGAAGTCCTTAAAAACAGGAGTGATTACGGGCACCTTTAATCGCCTTTTATCAATAGCTTTGAAATATTCCTTGCTGGCAAGGTTTATAAAAAGTTCGTCTTTTTGCATTTCACTATTCAGGGAATCGGTGATTTTTTTCTGCCAGACCCCGTATAAATCCTCTTTTCGGTCTATCCCAATGGAGGTTCCCATCTCTAATCGGTAAGGCTGGATAAGATCCAGAGGCCTTAGGATTCCGTACAATCCTGATAAAATCCTCAAGGAATCCTGCAGCCTATCAAGTTTGTCTACCTCAATGGAATAGGCATCCAGCCCGGTATACACATCCCCATCAAAGGCGTAGATCGCCGGACGGGAATTTTCCTTGGTGTGCTCTGCCTCAAAGGTTTTATAGCGCTCAAAGTTCAATTCGGCCAAATTGGAGCTAATATTCATCAGGGCCTGAAGTTTCTCCTTGCTCTGAGCTTTCATTTTCCGGTTTATTTTAATTGCAGACTCCAGAAATTGCGGTTGCGTCCCAAAAGATGTTGGTAATTTACTTTTGAAATCCAGGCTTTTTGCGGGGGATAATACGATTTTCATGCTACTGATTTTTTTGATCAAATGGAGCTGTTTCGAAAGTAAAGGATTTTAAAAACAGCCATCAATTCACAAAAATAATACATTAGAAGCCGGAAAATAGCCGCTGTTGCACGAAAAATAAATTATTGAAACAAAATGAGAATTTTATTTTGCTGAAATCTGCCCTCAGGAAAGCTGTTCCAGCCCTGGGAGCTCTTCAGGAATTATCTCAACAACAGCTTGGCTTTGCGCTCTGGACATAGCTATAACTGACAGGAGGAACTTCTTCCAGAGTTTTAAGCTCTGGAAGAGTTGATGGCTCAATTCTCTTCAGAAATCCATTGCATAAAGCCGATCCCCTTCCTGAGCCCCCCCTACTCGTCAATAAAATCCTTCTGGTTTTTGGAATAATTCCTCCATTTTTCGATACAATCTGTCATATCCTGAGGCAGTTCGGAATCAAAACTCATCCATTCTTTTGTCTGGGGATGCACAAACCCCAGAGTTTTGGCATGCAGGGCCTGTCTGGGCAATAATTTAAAACAATTATCCACGAACTGCTTGTATTTTGTAAAGGTGGTGCCCTTTAAAATTCTCTCCCCACCGTAACGCTCGTCGTTAAATAAGGTGTGGCCAATATGTTTCATATGCACCCGGATCTGGTGGGTTCTTCCTGTTTCTAATTTACAGGAAACCAGCGTGACATACCCAAAGCGTTCCAATACCTTATAATGCGTAACAGCCGGCTTGCCTTGATCTTTACTGTCTCCGGAGAAAACCGTATTCTGGAGCCTGTTTTTTGGGTGGCGACCGATATTTCCTTCTATGACGCCTTCCTCTGCCTGCACATTTCCCCAAACCAGGGCGATGTATTCCCGCGAACTGGTTTTATTAAAAAATTGTTTGGAAAGTTGGGTCATGGCTGTTTCGGTTTTCGCAATCACCAGAAGGCCGCTGGTATCCTTGTCTATTCGATGCACCAACCCCGGGCGATCACTGCTGTTATTGGGCAAATTGTCTATATGAAATATCAAGGCGTTTATGAGGGTTCCACTGTAATTGCCATGTCCGGGGTGCACTACCATTCCTGCAGTTTTATTGACGATCAAAAGGGCATCATCTTCATAAACAATATTCAGGGGGATATTTTCCGGGGCGAGCAGGAACTCATAAGGGGGATGTTCAAACATCACCTGCACCACATCCCCGGGCTTAACCTTGTAATTGGATTTCACGGCCACATTGTTTACCAGGATATTCCCGTCTTTTGCAGCCTTTTGTATTTTGTTCCGTATTGCATTTTCAATGTAATTCATCAAATATTTATCCACCCGAAGCGGCTGCTGTCCCCGGTCGGCTATAAATTTATGATGCTCATAAAGTTCGTCATCCTGAATTTCCAATTCGGGATCTATATTAGAATTCGTCATCGTTTCCTGTTTCATTTTCGTATTGATCAACCTGCAGTGTATCTGCTTGCTCTAAATCCCCGGCATATTGTCCGGACCCGTCTCCCAGGATAAGATCTATGACCGAGGTTTTCATAAGGGCATCCCCGGGTGCTATCAATACGCCTTTATGCCTCAATTCCAGCACGGCATCTTTTGCGATATCCGGTTTATAGGTAACATCTCCGATTTCAAACCCAAGAGAGCGCAGCGTTGGCTCTACCTGCCTTCTGGTTCTTCGAGTCATATCGGGCAGAACAATTTTGCGAAAGCCGGAGGGGTTTAGAGTGAGGTATAACTTCCTGTTTTCTTTTACAAATTTTCCGGGAGCTGGAACCTGATCTATCACCGCATATTTAGGATAATCGGGATTGTAATTGGCCGAATCCATAATTTCGTATTGCAAATGCATGTCATCCAACCTGTCCTCTACCACCCTCAAAGATAACATCGAAAGATCCGGAACCTCAATTTTCTCATCGTGATTTGTCGAAATTTTTAACCATTGCAGGGTTAAAAAAGCAATTACAATTACAGCCAAAAAGGCTAAAACCAATTGGATTAAAAAGGTTTTGCTAAATATAAATTTAAATAGACCCATAGATATTTTATAATGTGCAAAGATATAAAAACCCAGGGGTTTTGGTAGCACCCCGGAATAGTCATATTTTTGTTAACGCAAATCTGCCCTGATTATTTAAAATGAAGAAAAAAATTGCCATTGCCATGGGGGGATATTCCAGCGAATATCGCATCTCCATCAACAGCGGAAACGTAGTTTACAAAAATCTTGACCGTACTCTTTATGAACCCTACCGGGTGCATATCATGCAAAAGGAATGGTTTGTCGTGGCCGATGATGACACGCCATATCCTATAAACAAGAGTAATTTCACTGTAAAAATAGAAGGTAAGGTTATCGTTTTTGATTGTGTTTTTAATACCATTCACGGAACTCCCGGAGAAAACGGCCTTTTACAGGCCTATTTAAATCTTGTTGGAATTCCACAAACCTCCTGCGGATTTTACCAGGCTGCACTCAGCTTTAACAAACGCGATTTGATAAGTGTCCTTCAAGCCTATGGAATTAAAACTGCTGTGAATTATTTTTTGAATAAAGGGGATGAGGTGAATCCTGATGAGATTGTAAAAAAAGTTGGATTGCCGTGTTTTGTCAAAGCAAACAAGGCCGGAAGCAGCTTTGGAATTACCAAGGTCAAGACCCTGGAAGAAATTGAGCCGGCAGTTAAGGTTTCCTTTAAGGAGGATGATGAGGTGATTATCGAATCTTTTTTGGATGGCATTGAGGTCTCTGTGGGGGTGATCACCTATAAAGGAAAAATCCTGGCCCTACCGGTCACTGAAATAGTTTCGGAAAATGAATTTTTTGATTACGAAGCAAAATATTTGGGCAAATCCCAGGAGATTACCCCGGCAAGAATTACGAAAGAACAAACAAAAAAAGTGCAGGAGATCTCAAAGATGATCTATTCAAAATTAAAAATGAAAGGATTCACCAGGAGTGAATTTATCTTTCACAACAACGAGCCGCATTTTATTGAAATAAATACCACCCCCGGACTGAGCGAAGCCAGTATTTTACCTCAACAGGCAATAAAAGCCGGAATACCTTTAAAGGATCTGTTTGGAAGCGCAATTGAAACGGCGGTAGCTTACTCCTGACTCTTGCAAAGCTTCTGAAATATTCTATATATTTGTTTAAATGATTTTTTTGCTTGAGAAAAAGAGCCCCTGAAATTGAGTCTTAATTTTCTATCCAGGGGAAAGCTCAGGCTGGTTTTTGGAAATAAAAAAATCATTTGAGCGGAAATTATTTACATATATTTATTTATGGAAATGAGCATATGCGAAACCCGTTACAAAGCCCGAGGAAGAACTGCGAATTAAACAGGACCCATGAAAGACAATAAGAATCAACAGATGAAAAGAGCAGTATTTCCCGGATCTTTCGATCCAGTCACCTTAGGCCACACGGATATTATTGATCGGGCATTACCTTTATTTGACGAAATTATTCTGGCAATTGGGATCAATTTAGACAAGCAATATATGTTTTCCCTGGACGAACGGGTCCGTTTTTTGGAGGAAACCTATAAAGGCGAAACAAAGATCCTGGTTAAAACCTATAACGGCCTTACCATTGACTTCTGCAGGAAAGAGAAGGCTGCATTTATTTTACGCGGCTTGCGTAATACCATCGATCTGGAATTTGAAAAGACCATCGGGCAGACCAATTACCGATTGGCAGGGATAGAAACGATTTTTTTAATTTCTTCTCCCGGAAAAAGCCATATCTCTTCCAGCGTAGTCAGGGATATAAAAAAACACGGGGGCGATTATTCCATCCTGGTCCCGAAGGCGGTTCCTGGCAAGTAAGCCTTCTTTTTTATCACCCGCTTGACAATCCAGAATTAAAGTCATAATTTTAAAAGATATAAAAAAAGGTGATGAAAAAAATTTTACTTATTACAGGAGATTTCGCTGAAGATTATGAAACTATGGTTCCTTTCCAAATGTTGGAAATGGTAGGCCATACCGTACACGCTATTTGTCCGGATAAAAAAAAGGGAGATAAGATAAAGACCGCTATTCACGATTTTGAGGGGGATCAAACCTATACCGAAAAACCGGGGCACTTGTTTCAGCTTAATTATAGTTTCAAAGATGTGAAGGAAGCAGATTATGACGGACTTTTTCTTGTGGGAGGTCGCGCCCCTGAATATTTAAGGCTTAATCCCCGCATTCTGGAGATTACCAAACACTTTTTTGAAGAAAATAAACCGGTAGCCGCAGTTTGCCACGGGATACAGATATTAACGGCAGCCAATTGCGTTAAAGGCCGGAATCTAACTGCGTATCCAGCGGTAAAACCGGAAGTGACCAAGGCCGGAGGAAGATTCCAGGATGTCCCCCCGACAGAGACTGTGGTGGATGGGAACCTTGCCACCTCCCCCGCCTGGCCCGGGCATGCATCTCTAATTCGTGAATTTTTAAAATTGTTGGGGACCAAGATCAGTTTGTAAAGCTTTCAAAGAATAGAACTGAAAGTTTCTATCCCTGCAGCCCGTAAGATCAATCTTCCGGGCTAAAAGTTTCCAGGGAGGCTATAGATTCCGCTAGGATCTAAAAAACATAATCTAGCCCAATCTCCCCGTAATAATTCCTGGGATTCCCCGGGTAATAATATCGCGGAGGGGCACCTCCAAATCCTACAGCATTGGGCAGGACACTTGCCGCATATTTTTGGTCAAAAACATTATTTATTCCTCCCGAGATATTGACCTTAAGATCCCTTCGGAGTTTCCTATGGTATGAAGCCTTTATGTTGACTACTTGATAATGATCCGTGAAGATTGAATTGGCGTCATTCAAAGGAATTTTTCCCACGGCCAAAAGATTGGCGTAAAGGGAAAGATGCTTTCCAAACTCGGCATCCCATCCCAGATTTATGGTGCTCGATGGAACCCCCGGCAATTTATTTCCGGAAAAATCCAGATCCCGGTCTAAAAATTCCTCAAACTCAAAAAAATTGAAGGCTGCGTTGGCATAGGGTTTTAGAATTATGTTCGAAAAAAGCTGAAACCTATAACTCGAAAAGAACTCAATTCCATTGTGATTGGTTTTCCCTGCGTTGATCCCCACATACCGATCCTCGGCAAGCCTTTGTGCTACCAAAAGGTTGTCTATTTGGACAGAAAAAAGCGCAACCTCGCAACTCAAGGCATGGTTCAGCCAGTTTGCCTTAAACCCAATTTCATAATTGACACCTGACTCTGGCTTCAGATTCGTGTTTATTTGTCCTTCCGGAGTTAAGGTCTCTGCCACAGTTGGAATTGAAAACCCGTGAGCTATCGAGGTATATACATTTTTATTTTTTGCAAGCTCGTAGGTAATTCCCAGTCGGGGAGAGAAAATGGTTTTAAACCGATACTCCCCGGATTGATCTGTATCGTCCTGCGAAAAAAGATCCGTTAGGCTGTAGCTGGTCGTATTAAAATTGAAACCTGTTTCTATTTTGATCTTTTCTGAAATTTCCAAATTCACCTGTCCGAATAAATTTGCGTAATTCCTGTCCTGCCCGTTATTGCTAATAGCCTCGCCTAAAACACTCCCCCGGTTTTCAAATTGACGATATAAATTCTCAAAAGTTCCGGATGCATACCATTCCCTGAAAAGTTCAGCTCCAAAACTTATTTGGGAAGGTAATTGGAACACAAGGGTTTCTAAATTAAACTTGGTCCTTGCCCCGGCAGAGACCTGCTGCTCCTTTAAAATATCAAAAGGCCGGGGTTCATGGGCATACCTGAAGTTTATATAAACTCCTGTGGTATGGCTGATCTCCGGTGAGAAATAATGCTGGTAAGAAACCCCAAGCAAACCCCGGTCATAGGATTCAAAACCCTTTGACTCTTCCCAATTTGAAGCTGCAGCCGATGGGTTGCGCCTAAAATCCTCTTCATTAATCGAACTGGGAATAAAAGCCTTTAATTGGGTGAAATTCCCCAAAAAAGACAGGGAATTGCTCTTTGCCCCATGCAAGGTGGCATGGACCAGGGCCGATTTCCGTTTATACTCCCCATTATCGCGAGCTCCATCACTTTGCAATTCGCTGTAATTTGCAAAAACAGAGGAAGTGGAAGTGCCGTGAGAGGCAGAAAGCGTTTTTTTTGTCATTCCGAAACTTCCAAATAAAGACCCTAGGGAAACCACTGTTTTATCTCCAGTGGCACGGGCTGAATATAAATTGATCACCCCTCCCAAGCCGGCTCCGTACAAACTTGAGGTGGGTCCTTTTATTATTTCAATACCTGAAAGGGATTCCAGGTCTATGTCATCCAGGGTCAATTCTCCTTCAGCGCTGGTAAGAGGAATTTCGTTAAAATAGGCCTGAATCCTGTTGGTGCTGTACTGCGACCTGGAGCCAATCCCCCTAATATTGAGTTTGGTTGTATTAAGCGCACCCTGGTTCACATATATCCCGGGGACATTCAGAAAGGCCTGTGAGAGATTGCTGGCATCGATCCGCTTCAGATCTGCAGAAGAAATTACGCTCACCGAGCCAGGGATCTCTTGAGCTTTCCCGGGAATGAGGGTACTCCTTATAAGCACCTCGGAAAGCTCCTCGGAGCTAGGAATTAAATAAATTTCGATGCCTGGGGTTGGATTTATTATCTCAAGTCGCTCAGGGGCAAACCCTTCTGCGGTGATCTGAAGCATGGCTGGAAACTTTTCTGATACAATACTGAACTCCCCCTTGTTGTTTGATAGGACCCGCCTCTGAGAAACCAAATTGATAACCGTTGAATTTTCAATGGGTTGCAGGCTTGTTGCATTCAGGATTTTTCCTTCGATGTTTTGAGAATAACTATTTCCGAAACACCATAAAAATAAAAGAATCAAGTGTTTTTTCTCCAATAGTTAAAATTATAAAGTGAAATTTCCGTTAAAATAAAAACAGACGTGATTTTTTTAAGCCAAATTATTTCTGAATTAAAAATAGCCTTTGTTGCAAACCTACTGAAATTTTAAGCCTGTGTTAAGTTAATTTTAACAATGGAGGGCCTTAATCTATGGAATTTACTTAGTTTTGGCTGGATTAGCAGATTTGGATAAGTTTGTATTATTAATTGGTTCGGCTCTTATGAAAAAAATATTCCCGGCACTACTTGTTGTTATACTTTTGACTTCTTGTGATTTATCAAAATATAAATTAATCAGGGAAACCGATTTTGAAACCGTTTTTGAAAAATCCGAAGGTACCCAAACAGCCACCTACCCCCAAATAATCGATTATTATAAAGAACTCAGCGAGGCTTTTCCGACAATTCAGCTCGTTGAATACGGAAAAACCGATAGCGGTGAACCCCTGCATTTGGCAATTTACAGTCCGGATGAAAAATTTGATTTTGACAAAACAAGGGAAGACTACAGCCTGATTTTAATAAATAATGGAATTCATCCCGGGGAAAGCGATGGGATCGATGCTACTATGATGCTCTTTCGGGATCTGGCCCAGGATTCTATCGCGGTTCCCAAAAACACCATCCTCGCTACAATACCTGTTTATAATATTGGAGGCGCCTTAAACAGGAATTCCACCACCAGGACAAACCAAAACGGTCCTGAGCAATACGGATTTCGTGGAAATGCACGCAACTATGACCTGAACAGGGATTTTATTAAGGCCGACAGTAAAAACTCACGGAGTTTTGCCGAAATTTTCCACCGTTTAAAACCGGATGTTTTTGTAGACACCCACGTAAGCAATGGGGCAGATTATCAATATACCCTGACCCATCTATTTACTCAGCACAATCGGTTGGGGGGCGAATTGGGGGAATATATTCAGCAAAAAATGATGCCTTCCCTGGAGGCATCCCTTTGGGAAAACGACTGGGAGATCACCCCTTATGTCAATGTTCACAACCAGCCCCCTGAAAAAGGATTTGTTCAATTTCTCGATATTCCACGCTATTCCACGGGATATGCGGCATTGTGGAATACCCTGGGGATTATGATCGAAACCCATATGTTGAAGCCCTACAAGCAAAGGGTGGCTGGCACCTATCGGG
The DNA here is from genome assembly GCA_041752645.1 of Gillisia sp. GTDB lineage: Bacteria > Bacteroidota > Bacteroidia > Flavobacteriales > Flavobacteriaceae > Gillisia. The sequence continues at coordinate 25,515 of JBGSWA010000463.1, forward strand.
CCTTGAGATCCATAATAGATATTACGGAAAGAGACAAGGCCACAATAAAAGACCTGCGGGCGCGGGCTCAAAGAAAATATCTCACAGAACGCTATTACCCTGTCAATTTTAAGGTGGACAGCGGTGAGGTTTCAAAAATAAAATTTAAAGGGTATCAGGCCGAGTTCCTGCAAAGCTAGCTTACAGGGGGAAAACTCCTAAAGTACAATAGGGAAAAGCCATTTACCGCAGAGATAGATTATTACAATACCTATGTTGCCACAGATAAAATTGAAATCCCAAGAGCCTATGTAATCCCACAGGGTTGGTGGAGCGTAATTGATATTTTAAAAACCAACGAGGTGGAAATGACTCCCTTTAAGCAGGATACCACCTTGCTTGTGGAGGTATATCACATCGAGGATTTTGAGACGCAAGAAAATTCCTATGAGGGACATTACCCTCATTCCAACACCAAGGTGAGCAAAACCCTGGATAGCATCAATTTTAGAAAAGGCGATCTTTATATAAAGACCTTTCAGCCCGCGGTACGCTATTTAATTGAAACCTTAGAGCCCAGCACCCCTGATTCCTTTTTTAACTGGAACTTCTTCGATAGCATCCTGCAACAAAAGGAAGGTTATTCTTCGTATGTCTTTGAGGAGTTGGCAAAAAAAATACTGGAAGAGGATCCTGCCTTAAAGGAGGAATTTCAGGATAAAAAGAAAACAGACCGCGAATTTTCAAGGGATCCGGAGGCGCAGTTAGACTGGATTCACAAACAATCCATCTATTATGAAAGTGCACATTTAAAATACCCTGTCTTTAGGGTGGGTCGTTAAATATTCCTTTGGGAAAAGAAGTTTAATGTTCGCATAGGATTTTGTCAGGGCTTTTTGGGTTTTTGCAAAATTTTTCCATTTCACTTTCTTAATCCCTTCGGCCTTTTCAGGGATTAATTCCCCGTCATACGAAGTGCGCATTTCAAACCAATTGGTCACCTTCAACCTGTATTTATTCTTGCGTTTAAAAACATGGTAGGTTTGTCGTAAAAAGTGGGATATTTCAAGGTCCTTAACTCCCGTTTCTTCCATGACCTCTCTAATGGCGGACTCCTCCTGAGTTTCGCCTTTTTCCATTTTGCCCTTTGGCAAATCCCAACGGTTATTTCTGTATATAAATAGAATTTCCTTGTTTTCGTTAAATACCATTCCCCCTGCAGCGGTAACTACCGGTAATTTTTTTAGTAAATGTTTTAGCAGTTTTTCTTCCTTTTCGTGATATAAATTGACATATAACGACTTCCCATTAATGATGTTTTCGATAATTTCTTCGAAATTTACCGTCTTGATAGGGAAGGAAGAATAGTTCTGGCCAATATTTTTTTTGGTAGAAAGAATTATTGGGATATCATTTACAAAAACTTTATACATTTGCAGTATGATTTTAAATAAAGAAACAGCAATTAAAACTGCCGAATTGCTTTTGCAAATTAAAGCAATTAAATTAGAACCACAACAACCTTTTACATGGGCAAGTGGGTGGAAATCTCCTATCTATTGTGATAACAGGATAATTTTATCTTACCCGCCCATAAGGAATTTTGTCAGGGAGAATTTTGCCCGGCAAATTGAGGAGTTGTACGGCAAGCCAGATGTAATAGCTGGAGTGGCTACCGGGGCAATTGGTATCGGAATGCTCGTGGCAGAATACATGAACCTTCCGTTTATTTACGTGCGGCCGGAAGCAAAAGGCCACGGCAGGAAAAATCAAATTGAAGGCCATTTAGAAAGCGGTCAAAGCCTCGTGGTAATAGAAGATTTGATAAGTACCGGAAACAGCAGCTTAAACGCAATCAGAGCCCTGCAGGAAGCTGGCGCTGCCATCAAAGGCCTTCTGGCAATTTTTTCCTACGGATTTAAAATCTCAGAAGAGAATTTTAAGAAAGCCGATATTGAGCTGCATACCCTGAGCAGTTACGATCACCTGATAGATACTGCCGTAAAATCAAATTATATCAACTTATCTGAGGCCGAGACCTTAAAATCCTGGAGAAAAGATCCTAGCAACTGGAAACCATAAAATGAATTTAGAAAGTCCAAAAGTACCCGTAAAAAAGACTCAAACAGAAATGTTTCATTTTCTGAGCGAGGTAAAAAATTATGAGCAGTTGATGCCCCAGAGCATGGAAAAATTCGAGGTAACTGCTCCAGATTCCTTTTTGTTTGCTCTAAAGGGAATGCCCCAGATAGAATTAAAAATCCAGGAAACCCATGAACCGGAGCGAGTGGTGTTAGGTTCTACCTCAGAAAAATTCAACTTTACCCTCCGGGCGATTATTGCAGAAGGCCCCCTAGACAGTAGTGAAGTACAATTGCACTTTGAGGGTAAATTTAATGCGATGATGGCCATGATGGTCAAAGCCCCTCTCAAAAAATTCATCACCACTTTAAGTGAAAATATTGCCAGGGTTTAAAAAAGCAATTTCAGCTCCTTCAAATCAAAGGTTTTAAGAAGCTCATCTTCCAGGGTCACCTTTAAAAGGCCGGTGGGAGTTACCCCAGTGATAATACCGGTAAGCAAATTGCCGTCTGGCAATTCAAAGGTAGAGGCTTTATTTTTTCGGAATAAGGCTTTTTCATACCTGGAAAGAATTTCTACCCCTGGAGTTTTATTCAACCCATTGAGGAAATGCTCAAGATGCTTTAAAATAAGATCCAGCACAGAGTCTGTGTCAAAATCCTTTTTAGAAAGAGATTTAAGGGAAGCTGCTTTTGGCAATCCCGGAAAAACAAGTTGGTTCACATTAATCCCCACCCCCAGGATGCTGGTTCCAATTTTTCCGGATTTAAGGATGTTCTCGATAAGGACCCCTCCAATTTTAAAATTTGCTGCCATAATGTCGTTAGGCCATTTCAGGCTCAAATCGTTTATTTTTAATTCATTTAAAGCATCCAATATGGCCAGGCCCACCCCTGCACTTAACAAGAATTGAGATTGAACACAAACCGCCGGGTTGGGATAAATAACGCTGAACGTAAGGTTTTCACCCGCATTGGAAAGCCAGTATGCGCCCCTCTGTCCTCTCCCGGAAATTTGATCAAATGCAGCAATGCAAGTGGGAGATAAATTTTTATTGGATTGACACCATTCCCTTGCCAGGGAATTGGTAGAAGCGGTGGCACTAACTTTGATAATAATCATATATTAAAAGAACTAAATAAGGTCGTTAATTATTATGTTAACAGATGCTGAAAAGACTTAAAAGTAATAACTTTGCACAAAGAAATAAATTTAATGGCTAACAAAGAAACGAACAACGATCAACTTATATCTCATATTATAAAAGGAATTGAAGAAGTCAAAGGAAATGACATTGATATTCTCGACTTGCGGAAAATTGAAAACACGGTTTGTGATTATTTTATAATCTGCAATGGGACCTCAAATACACAGGTAAATGCCATTGTGAGTTCCGTACAAAAAATCGTCAGCAAAGCCCTTAAGGATAAGCCCTGGCACATTGAAGGCAGCGAAAATGCCGAATGGGTATTGATGGATTATGTAAGCGTGGTTGTCCATGTATTTCAAAAACACATCAGAGAATATTATGACATTGAAGGTTTATGGGGAGATGCCATAACCACTTCAGTCGATACAAATTATAAAAATTAATAAAGCAAGAATGGCAAAGAAAACACCAACTAAAAAGTTAGAACCTAAAAAACCAAAATTTAGCGCATACTGGATTTATGCTGCTATCATCGTAATATTTTTAGGAATTAATTTCTTTGGCGGCGGAAGCTTCAATGAACCGGCTAAGACAAATCCGGCAGAATTTGAAACCTACCTCAAAAACGGCGATGTTCAAAAGGTAGTGATCGTCAATAAAAATCTGGCCCAGGTATATCTTACCCAGGAGGCCAGCGCGAAGGAGATCCACAAGAAATCCCAGGACAGCGAACTTTTTGCCTCGGGGGAGACCCCTGCATACAGCTTTGAATTTGGGGATCTTCAGAATTTCGAGAATAAAATCCAGGAGATTAAAACCCAATACAATTTAGACACCATTGTCACTTACATTACTCAAAATAATGTGTGGGGGGATATCCTTCTCACCCTTCTTCCCTTTATATTAATCATTGGGATCTGGATCTTTATAATGCGTAAAATGAGTGCCGGAGGTGGGGGTGGCCCCGGGAGCCAGATTTTCAATATTGGAAAGTCAAAAGCAAAATTATTTGATGAAAACACCGATGTCAAAACCTCTTTTAAAGATGTTGCCGGGCTGGAAGGTGCCAAAGAAGAAATTCAGGAAATTGTCGATTTTCTAAAAACCCCTGAAAAATATACCGCCTTGGGAGGACAAATCCCTAAAGGCGCCTTATTGGTAGGCCCTCCGGGAACAGGAAAAACCTTATTGGCCAAAGCCGTTGCGGGAGAAGCAAAAGTTCCTTTCTTTTCACTCTCGGGATCAGACTTTGTAGAGATGTTCGTAGGGGTGGGAGCTTCAAGAGTGCGCGATTTGTTCAAACAAGCTAAAGAAAAATCCCCTTCCATTATTTTTATCGATGAAATAGACGCAATTGGTCGTGCCCGTGGAAAAAGCAATATGTCCGGATCCAATGATGAACGCGAGAATACCCTAAACCAGTTGCTTACAGAGATGGATGGGTTTGGCACCAATTCCAATGTCATTGTCCTTGCCGCTACAAACCGCGCGGATGTGCTGGATAAAGCCCTGATGAGAGCCGGACGTTTTGACCGTCAGATATTCGTGGATCTTCCGGATGTCAGGGAGCGCAGAGAAATATTTGAGGTACACCTTCGTCCGCTTAAAAAAGTGGCCGAGGAGCTGGATATTGAATTTCTTGCGAAACAAACCCCTGGATTCAGTGGGGCCGATATTGCAAATGTATGTAACGAAGCTGCCCTGATCGCTGCCCGTAATGGGCATACTGCAGTAGGAAGGCAGGATTTCCTGGATGCAGTAGATCGGATCGTAGGAGGGCTTGAAAAGAAAAACAAAATTGTTACCCCGGCCGAGAAAAAGGCAATCGCCTTTCACGAAGCCGGACATGCCACGGCGAGCTGGATGCTGGAGCACGCTGCTCCCCTTGTAAAGGTCACTATTGTTCCCCGGGGACAATCCCTGGGTGCTGCCTGGTATCTCCCTGAAGAAAGACTTATTGTACACCCTGAGCAAATGTTGGATGAGATGTGTGCCACTATGGGTGGCAGGGCTGCAGAAAAGGTGATTTTCAACAAAATTTCTACCGGGGCTTTGAGTGACCTGGAAAAAGTAACCAAACAGGCAAGAGCTATGGTTACCATTTATGGCCTGAATGAAAAGCTCGGCAACCTGACCTTTTATGATTCTTCGGGACAAAACGAATATAATTTCACCAAGCCATATAGCGAAAAGACCGCTGAACTTATAGACAAGGAAATTTCAAATTTAATTGAATCTCAATATAAAAGGGCAATTGACCTGCTGGAGGTCAATAAGGATAAGCTGACCCAATTGGCAGAAATTCTTTTGGAAAAAGAGGTGATCTTTAAAGACGATCTGCAAAAAATCTTTGGGGACCGTCCTTTTGACAAAAAGGAAGAAGATATTCCGCTTATTACGAAAAAAAATGAAAAGGAACCACCTGCTTCCGAAAAGCCTGAGGATAGTGAATTAACCGAGGACAGTCCCGTTAATAAATAAGTTAATAATTTTTTGGAAAAAATCTTAATTTGACCTAGTGTTAAATTAAGATTTTTTACCTTTGGTTCAATCCGTACCATATAACCCCGAAATCTCATTATGAGTCTATTTAGAAATTTTCTAAACCCTAAATCTAAATCAGACAAAAATCGGGACATTCCCGATAAGGCTGCCCGTGGAAAATATATGCCCGAGGTGAATCTTCCCACGGATGAGCGCTTTATGCTCAATTTCAAAAACAACGGCGGGAAATTTTTATATTGTGAGAATGAGAGGGAAATATTCAATGCCTTCGACAATATTTTAATTGAAAATGATTGGTACGAAAAATCGGCCTGTTGTCTGGATCCTAACATTCAAAGCAAATTTAATAACTTTAATCTGGAATTTAACAAATCCGGAGATGCATCGTTCTTTCTCTCCACCTGTGAGTTTTTAATTGCAAACGATGGCTCGATTCTAATATCATCCAATCAGATTAAAGAAAAAAAATTAAATGAATTACCTTCCAATTTCATCATAGTAGCATCTACATCTCAATTGGTGGAAACCATTGGAGAAGGCCTCAGGGGAATTAAATTTAACAACAAAGCACGTATACCTTCTAATATCACCACCATCAAAAGTTTTGAAACCCAGAAAGAAGGTGATTTTATGAGTTACGGAAGTAGCACAAAAAACCTATATTTGTTACTTCTGGAAGATTTATAAAATATGAGGGAATCTATTATTAGGGCCATATCAGGATTGTTGTACATCTCTATTTTGGTGGTTTCAATTCTCTCTTCCGAATTTATGTTCATTTCACTTTTTTTTCTTATTGGTTTTGTTTGCCTGCTTGAGCTTGAAAAACTATTGCGTTTAAAAAGTTATGCGCTTTACCTGGTCCACATCTTATTTTTTGTTCTTTTCAGTTATATAAAATTTGATGCCAATGCCACCCTGGTATTGTTGTGTATTACCATTTTCGTGAATTTATTCCTGGCCAAAGATTTGCTCTTTATCAAAAAGATTCCCGTTTTTGAAAAAAAGAAATACATCATCCTGATATTTTACCTGATATCTTCCATGGTATTTTTAACCCTTATCCCCACCTATTCCGGGACCTTCAGGCCGGAGCTTATCGTAGGGGTGTTTGTGCTGATCTGGACAAATGACACCTTTGCCTATATCGTCGGTAAGAATTTCGGTAAAAATAAACTCTATGAGCTAATATCCCCAAATAAAACTGTGGAAGGATTTATTGGAGGATTGATATTCAGCTGTATAGCCGGCTATTTCATCTATTACTTTACCCATTATCTCAGTTTCCAATCCTGGTTGGGAATGGCGATAATTTTGAGTATTTTTGGTACCCTGGGGGATCTTATTCAATCCAAGTTTAAGCGGCAGGCAGGAGTTAAGGACAGCGGAAAACTTATGCCGGGACACGGCGGACTCTTTGACAGGCTGGATAGTATCATATTTTCAAGTCCATTTGTTTATGCTTATTTATTGATATTAAACTATGTTTCATAAAGAAGGACACAAAATAATCTTGTTTACAGGGATTCTTTTAACCGCTGTAAACACCATGAGTTATTTATTTATTAACACCTATTGGGTGAAATTCGCTGTTCTGTCAATTAGCATCCTCCTGTTTTTGCTGATTCTTCAGTTTTTTAGAAACCCAAAACGCCTTATTCAAGTGAATGATGGACACATCCTGGCACCTGTAGACGGCAAGGTAGTTGTCATTGAGGAAGTATTTGAAACGGAATATTTCAAGGATAAACGTTTGCAGGTATCTATATTTATGTCCCCAATAAATGTACACGTAACCCGTTATCCAATCGGGGGAACCGTAAAATACAGCAGGTACCACCCCGGGAAATTTTTGGTAGCCTGGCATCCTAAATCGAGCGAAGAAAACGAACGCACTACGGTTGTTGTGGAAAATCCCGTGCTGGGAGAAGTGCTTTACAGGCAGGTTGCGGGAGCCCTGGCAAAGCGTATCGTGAATTATGCGGAAGAAGGCCAAATGGTCCTGCAGGGCAGCGATAGTGGTTTTATAAAATTTGGATCGCGGGTAGATGTATTTTTACCCTTAAATACCAAGGTCACGGTAAAACTAAACGAGAAGGTGCAAGGAGGAAAAAGTATAATCGCCAACATTGAACAAGGCTAGCATGACAAAAATAACAGATTTAAAATTTTTGAAAGCCTACGAAATGGCGAGCAATACTACCATAAAATTCCCACCGGACACGATGCTGCACTTTTACGCTTATTATAAACGTGCCACACAAAAAAACGAATTTTATTCTGCCGCCAATACCGCAGATGTGCAAAGCGGATTTAAAGCGAACGCACTTTTGCAGATTGAAAATTTAAGCCCTCTCGAGGCGCGGAATAAATATATCGAGATGGTGGAAAAACATATTGGGGAAATATAGGATTCCGTTTCTATCTTAGATTTTTTAGCATTCCCCTTAATGCCTATCTCAGGCCAGACAAACTCAATTTTAATACCTCGATTTTTGCCTCGGCATCAGCTTTCTTTGCCTTTTCTATTGCCACTACCTTCTCTGGCGCATTGTTGACAAAGCGCGTATTGGATAATTTCTCCTCTACAGATTCTAAAAATCCCTGAGTGTACTCCAACTCTTCCAATAGTTTCTTTCTTTCCCCCACCACATCGATGGTGCCGGAGATGGGAATAAAATATTCGTTGGATTTTACCCTGAAGGACATGGCTCCCTCCACCTGCCGCTCTACGTAATTCAAGGCAGAAATATTTCCCAATTTCACGATCACCGAATTAAAGGTTTTCGAGCTTCTTTCATGGTTTAACACCTCCAGGGATATTTGATCCTTAAAGGAGATATTCCTGGCCTTCCTCAACTTTCTTATCCCCGAGATCACCTCCGAGGCAAAAGAAAATTCCTCGATTATCTTCTGATCTGGCTCAGGTAAATCGGGCCACCTGGCAATTATTAAAGCCTCCGAGGGACTCCTGGTTTTAAGTTGTTGCCATATCTCTTCTGAAATAAAAGGAACAAAGGGATGAAGGATCTTTAGATTATCCTCTAAAATTGCCAACACCTCCTGATAGGTCTTCGCATCGATGGCCTGTCCATAGGCAGGTTTAACCATTTCCAAAAACCAGGAACAATAGTCGTCCCAAATCAGTTTGTAGGTTGCCATCAGGGCATCACTGATCCTGTATTTGGAGTAGTGATCTTCAATTTCCAGCAATTCCTTTTGAAATTTTGACCGATACCACGCAACCGCAATTCGGGAGGTTTCATCCTGGTCTTTCTCCTGATCGATTTCCCAGATACTGATCAGCTTAAAGGAATTCCAGATTTTATTTATAAATCCGGCACCTTGTTTGCACAGATCTTCATCAAACATCAAATCGTTTCCTGCGGGAGAACTAAGCAGCATCCCTACCCGCACCCCATCGGCGCCATATTGGCTGATCAATTTTAACGGATCCGGAGAATTCCCCAGGGATTTGGACATTTTACGGCCTTGTTTATCCCGTACGATCCCGGTTAAATACACATTTGTAAAAGGTTTTTCACCTCTGTATTCATATCCTGCAATGATCATCCGGGCTACCCAAAAAAACAGGATCTCCGGTGCGGTTACCAAATCATTGGTGGGATAATAATAATTGATCTCCTTGTTGTCCGGCTCCAAAATTCCATTGAAGACACTTATTGGCCATAGCCAGGAGGAAAACCAGGTATCCAGGGCATCCGAATCCTGTGTCAGGTCACGGCTTGTGAGATCCTGCCTACCGGTTCGCTCTGATGCCTTCATCAATGCCGCCTCCGGGGTTTGGGCAACTACAAAATCCTCTTTCCCCGGTCCATAAAAATAGGCCGGAATTTGCTGGCCCCACAGGAGTTGTCTGGAAATATTCCAATCCCGGACATTTTCCATCCAATGCCTGTAGGTATTTATAAACTTATCCGGGACCAATTTCACTTCTTTCTCTAAAACGGCATCCAGGGCTGGTTTTGCAAGATCCTTCATCTTCAGGAACCATTGATCGCTTAACTTCGGTTCTATCACAGCTCCCGTGCGTTCAGATGTTCCAATTTTATTGATATGAACTTCCGTTTTAACCAGGATTCCCAACTCCTCCAATTCCATCAGGATCTCTTTCCTGGCTACAAACCTGTCTTTTCCCTGGTAATGAAGTCCGTATGAATTAAGGCTAGCGTCATCGTTAAAAATATCGATCACCTCAAGATTGTGTCTTTCGCCAATTTCCTTGTCGTTTACATCATGGGCCGGGGTAACTTTTAAACACCCGGTTCCGAATTCCATATCCACATACGCATCCTCTATGATAGGGATTACCCGGTTCACGATGGGAACAATGGCATTTTTACCCCGGAGATGCTTAAATCGCTCATCCTCGGGATTGATACAAATGGCGGTATCCCCGAGGATTGTTTCAGGCCGGGTGGTCGCAATAGTGAGGCTCTCCCCACTGCCCTCTATCTGATATTTCAAATAATATAAATTTCCCTGCTGTTCCAAATGGATTACCTCCTCATCAGAAAGGGTGGTTTTTGCTTCCGGATCCCAGTTAACCATCCTGTATCCCCTATAGATCAGCCCCTTTTCATATAAATCCACAAAAACCTTGACAACCGAGGCCGACATCGTATCATCCATGGTAAACTTTGTGCGCTCCCAATCACAGGATGCTCCCAGCTTTTTAAGTTGCTCCAGGATTATCCCCCCGTGTTTATGGGTCCAGTCCCAGGCATGAACCAAAAACTCCTCCCTTGAGAGGTCATTTTTATCAATTCCATCTGCCTTTAATTTAGCAACAACCTTGGCCTCTGTAGCAATGGAAGCATGATCGGTCCCGGGAACCCAACAGGCATTAAACCCCTTGAGTCTTGCCCGCCGTATTAATATATCCTGAATGGTATTGTTCAGCATATGTCCCATATGCAATACCCCTGTGACATTAGGCGGAGGAATCACGATGGTGTAAGGTGTTCTTTGATCTACCTCAGAGTGAAAATAACCTTGCTCCATCCAGTATTCGTACCATTTGTTCTCTACCTGTTGTATCTCGTATTTTTGGGGGTTTGCCATCTTTGGTCTGATTTTTGAAAATAAAAACAAAAGTACTTATAAGTTGAGGATTATAAAAGAAGTAGTTTTGGTAAATCCCCCTGAGTTGGAATAATAGACCTATATTTACTAAGTATAAGGAATTCAATGTGAATTTCCTCCGAGGGTTTTCGGAACTAATAAAAAAAAATAAAAACAGTTTAATTATGAAAACAATTCTGACAATAATGATTGTAATATTGGGGGGGTTCTCAAGTATGACCGCCCAAAACACCGCAAAATTTGAGTTTAAATCGGAAATGCTCGATTACGGAGAAATTGAAAAAGGCAGTAATGGGGTGCGTGTATTTGAATTTAAGAATATCGGAAATGCGCCACTTATTATTGAGAATGTTTATTCCAGTTGTGGATGCACCGTGCCCACCTGGACCAAAACAGCGGTTCAACCCGGAGAAATCGGAAAAATTGAGGTGAAATATGACACAAATCGTGTTGGCCCTATCAGGAAAACCATCACAATTTATTCAAATACGGATGAACCGACAAAAGCCCTTAAAATAAAAGGGAAAATTTTGGATCCCAACGAAAAATCTTAAAAATTACAAACTCCCGAAATTCGGGAGTTTTTTTTATAATATTTTTTTAAGCTCAAAGCGAATCACCTTTTCTATTCCCTTGCGCAGAATTCTAAATCGGATGCGCTTTCCCTGGCCGGAGCTGAGAATCCCGTTTATTTCAGAGAGCTTAAATCGATATGCTTCTTTACCATTTATTTCTACCAGCAAATCCCCAATTTGTAAACCCGCTTTTTCCGCAGGGGAGTTTGGTCTTACCTCCACAATTTCATATTCTGGTTCCAATGTAAATTCAACCTCAGAATCGCTCTTATACACCAGGATTCCGGGTTCATTAGCGCCCTGATTATTCGCCTTGGGAACAATCCCGCTCCGAAGTTTCTGAACATAACTGTAACCGGTATGGGCAATTACAACCCCGCTCATATCGTATTCAAAAGGCGAATTAAAATTTTTATTAGGCCAGAGCCGTATTTTTTTGTTCGGATAGTCAATCACTAGATCAAACCGCTTTAAAATTTGGGCTCCAATACTGCCATTTCGCAGTTCATAGCTCTTCATCTCCTTTATATAGAGCGAATCCGGAAAGCTTGCTGTAACTTCCTTAAACTCAAAGCGTCCCAGGCTTATACTTATAATTCGGGTCTTTTTCCCATATACACTCCCCCCCATTCCAAAACCCAGGAAATCCTCAAAATACCTCTCCGGCACTTTGATTCCCTTCTTATTATCGCTCAATATCCATAGGGCATCTCCCAGGCCACTGTCGATAAGAATATTTAAGGGAGTCTCTCTCTCGCCATCAATATTAACCCCCTACCCTTATATAAGGCTTATTCTTATGAAAGCTCAGGGGCAGCTCCTCACATTTTCCGCATTTTTTACTCCGGTAAGCTTCGGGTTTATAAATAGTTATTTTTTGCCTGGGATAATTAAATTCCAGGATAAAATCTTTAAAAAAATCGTATCCGAGTATCCCGTGAATTGGAACCCCTACCCTGTGAGAAAGGTATATTTCATAATCGTAAACAACATACAGGCTTAGGGAGCTGCTGGTTGCCTTTCCTATCCGAAGCTCATTGCCAGAGGATTTAATCGCCTGGATAGGCTCTCCGGCTCCCAACCCCCTTAAAAGTATGGTGGTGGCATTTTTTACCTCCAGGGAGTCCACCTCGCTCAAATTAAACAGGATGGTTGAATCCACGCCCGTATCCAGGAGAAAAGAGAGTGCCACACCATTTACCTCCACAGGCACGATCACTAAATCAGAAATGAGCTCAAAGGAAAGTTGAAAATGATCCTTATCCTGGTCAATTTCAAAGCTCCTTTGTGCCGGGCAGGAAATAACCAGCGCTAAAAAGAAAATTATGGAGCCCAGTGCCTTGACCAAAATTTTAAAATTTAATTCTTTAATTATCCGAAGATCCTTTTTTATATGATGCCTTTAAGCAGATTATGTGCTTAAATTTTCGCATTTTTGCAATAAAAGAAAATCACATAAATTATGCCTAAAATTTCAGAAAAAGGTACTTCCATGCCTGAATCCCCGATACGAAAACTGGTTCCCTATGCAGAGGAAGCAATTAAAAAAGGACGAAAAATATATCAGTTAAATATTGGCCAACCAGATATTAAGACCCCAAAGCAAGCCCTGGATGCAGTAAGAAATCACGAGATTGAGGTCTTATCTTACAGTCATTCCGCAGGTTTTGCCAGCTATAGAGAAAAATTGGCGGCCTATTATCGGCAAAGGGATATCCCGGTAAACAGTGAAGAAATAATTATCACCACCGGGGGTTCTGAAGCCTTGTTATTTGCCTTGGGAAGCATCGCCGATGCCGGGGACGAAATAATAATCCCCGAACCTTTCTATGCAAACTACAACGGATTTGCCACCTCTTCCGGGGTCAAAATTATCCCTGTAGAATCCAAGATCGAAACAAATTTTGCGCTTCCTCCCATCAAGGAATTCGAGAAACTGATAACCCCCAGAACAAGGGCTATTTTAATTTGTAACCCTGGAAATCCAACGGGATATTTGTATACCCAGCAAGAGATCCAGCAGCTCGCGCAGATTGCCTTAAAATATGATATTTTTTTGGTGGCAGATGAAGTTTACCGGGAATTCGCATATGACGGCGCAACCCATTATTCCATAATGAGCATCCCCGGATTGGAGAGTCATGCCATTATGATAGATTCCGTTTCAAAACGCTACAGCATGTGCGGGGCCCGCATTGGATGCCTGGTCTCCAAAAACAAAGAGGTGATCTCAACGGCGATGAAATTTGCACAGGCCAGGCTGAGTCCGCCGAGCTTTGCTCAAATTGCCAGTGAAGCTGCTTTGAGCACACCTCAATCTTATTTTGACGAGGTGATCGAGGAATACACCTCCCGAAGGAATTTATTGGTTTCGGGTTTAGAAGCCATAGAAGGGGTGATTGTGGCACGCCCTAAGGGCGCCTTTTACTGCATTGCCGCATTACCGGTTAAAAATGCCGAGCATTTTGCAAAATGGCTTTTGGAGGAATTCCAGTTGGACAATCAAACGGTGATGGTAGCTCCTGCCGCAGGGTTCTATTCCACTCCCCACTCAGGGGCAAACCAGGTGAGGATCGCCTATGTTCTAAAAAAAGAGGATTTAAAAAGGGCCCTGGTCCTTTTAAAGGAAGCCTTAAAAGTATATAACAACGAATGAAGATTTTCCAGCACAGCTCTTTAAAATCCTATAACAGCTTTGGTATTGATGTGATGGCCGAGCGGTTTGTTTCTATAAGCAGTCTGGAGGAACTCAGATCGGTTTTGAGAGGCACCCCTGCCGAAGCCCTTTTTGTTTTGGGCGGCGGCAGCAATATGTTGCTCACAAAGGACATATCGGCCATGGTATGTCATATTAATCTCAAGGGGATAAAGATAGTTCAGGAAACTGAGGACTTCGTCCATATAGAGGCCAATGCAGGTGAAGTCTGGCACGAATTCGTTCTCTGGACCCTGTCTCACAACTATGGCGGACTGGAGAATCTCTCGCTGATCCCAGGAAATATCGGTTCGTCCCCTATTCAGAATATCGGGGCTTATGGAGTAGAGCTCAGGGACCATTTTGTCAGCTGCAAGGCCATGGAGCGCCAAAGCCTTGAAATGACAAATTTCACGGAGGAGCAATGTGCCTTTGGGTATCGGAATTCGATCTTCAAAAACTCAGCTAAGGGCAAGTATGTTATTACCAGTGTCACTTTTAAACTGAGCAAAAAGAATCATCAGCTCAATACGAATTACGGGGCAATAAATGAGGCCCTGGCAGAAAGCGGAATAACGAATCCTACCATTCAGGATGTTTCCCGGGCTGTGATCAGGATCAGGCAGCAAAAATTACCGGATCCGAGGGAATTGGGAAATAGCGGCAGTTTTTTTAAAAATCCTGTTATTTCTGCCATAGCCCTGCAGGAATTGCAACAGGAATATCCCGAGATGCCCCATTATAAAATTTCAGAAAATTCCTTTA
>JBGSWA010000464.1:0-4501 GCA_041752645.1 Gillisia sp.
TCTGTATCACTTTCAAAACGGTTCTGTATGCTGTTCCTTACTTCAAAGGTGATGAGTGTTTCAACACATTCAAGTTTAATATTAATCCATGATTTTTCTTTAAGACTAATGCCATGTTTAAAAGCATTTTCCACAAAAGGAATTAAAAGCATGGGGGCAATATTTCGATTACATCCTGCCTCATCAATATTATCCTCTATAAGAATATCAGGTGAAGATTGTGTACGGAGTTTTTGCAAGACAATATAATTTTTTAGATATTCAATTTCCTTATTCATTGGAATGAAGTCGAGATTGTTCTCATGCAGCATGAACCGCATCATATCACCTAACTTTTGTATTCCTTCTGCTGTGTGTTCTGACCCTTCCTTCAGGGCAGTTCCATATAAAGTATTCAGGGCATTGAATAAAAAGTGGGGGTTAATTTGTGAACGTAAAAATTGCAAGTCGGCATTTGATTTTGCCAATGCTGTTTCCATGCCTCTTAATTGTATTATTTTGTCTTTTCTCTGCTGATAAAACAGCCAACAAACAGGCACAACTACAAATAACAGGAAAGCCCAATAGATAAGAAAATAGAAGGGATGATTAGGCTTCTGTAAAATCAAAATAAAAGGAAGCGTACAGATAAATGTTGATACTATCAGACGAATTAAAATAGGGATAGGGAATTGTACTATGACCCTGTGTGCAAAAGTGACTTCGCCTCTTATTGGAAATAGCCAGAAAGTTAAATAAATGTATAACAGAAATACGGGGGTAACGCAAGCAAGATATGTTTTGAAATTTTCATGAATTGGATTAGTTAGAAAAGGAATTAAAAAATAAATGAAAACTAATGGTGTTATGTTGTTTGTAATTAACACCCTGAATTCTCTTTTTGAATTAGGTCTTTCAATAAGCCAAATAATTAATTCCCGTAAACCTGCAAATGCAATCGACAGAATTATAAGTACTATAGCCCTCTCAAAGCCGAAAAACAAATTCGTAAGTGGTTTATCATTATAACCGAATAATGACAAAAATTGATAGCCCCCGTAATTAAATAAATGTGGCTTCGCATAATAAGAAATGATATTTACACCGATTGCCAGTAGATAACTAATAACTACTATTGCTAAAATGGGTTTGATTATGTTTATAGTGAGCAGTTTTTCAAAATCATTAAATGAGATTTTTTTTATTGATGGCAGAATGAACAGGTCGATTGACAAGTAACCCAGGTACATTGGCAATAATGAACATATTTGAGGAAGCAGCACATTTCTCCAATAAACAAATAAAAGGCCATTTTCTTTAAACCGGTAAGCAAAATCAATTTCTGATTGTTCATAAGATGGGTTATACATTTTCAATAATGAAATGATAATTTGTGCTACAACTAAAATTGTAACAAATATTATTTCATGTTCTCTCCATCTTACTTTCATCATTCTTAATTTTCAATAAAGCTAAATTACTTCGAATTATTAGGATTGGATATGTGATAAAACCTGCGAAAAATGTGACAGAAATGAGATTTATGCTTTGACTTGAAAATAAAACCCTTTTAAATTAGATATTATCCTTTCATTTTCAACCCGATTTTATTTTAAAGACTACTTGCTTCATTTTCAATTTATTTGCCGGGGTTGTCCTACCCCGTTTACCCCATCGTCACAATCCATTGGACAAATTTTTGTAGTTATTTCCTTTAATACAACTGGGTAAAAATGTTGGGAAGGAAATATGAGCAACAGCGTTTATCAAATCAACAAAGGCATCAACAAGCCAATAGAATTTAAAGGCTTAAAAGCACAGTACATTTGGTACCTCGGCGGTGGGCTTGTAATCCTGTTAATATTCTTCGCAGTCATTTATATCATCGGCATAAATGTATTCATCTGCCTTGCAGTAATTATTTCTTTGGCGACAGCCTTATTCATGTATGTATATAAACTCAGCCGTACTTATGGTGAGTACGGTTTGATGAAAAAAGTGGCCAAAAAGGCTGTGCCAAAAGTTGTGAAAAGTTATTCCCTCATTCGTTTGAAAAAACTATTACTCCATGAGAAATCTGTTTGATATACTTCCGGTGTATGGTGTAGAACATAATGCTTTTTTATCCTTTATAAAATATTTCTGAAACCAGGTCATATCAATATGGGCAATCGAAAGACTGCTGCACGTTATTTTTTAAATACCATTGACAGGGCAGAGTCACTTAACGAAAAGTTTCAGAAGAATTAAAAAGAATTTGAGCGAAATATTCCTACGCTACAGCGGATAGTCAATAAGCCATTTGAAAAGGAAAATGAATTGGCTCACTTGAAAAAAGATGCTTCAAAACCGGAAAGGGAGATTTCTATTAAGATACAGGAAAACCAGATGAAGGAGCAGAATGTTGCTGATGTGAAGATTGCTGAGGTAAGAGAAACACTAGTAGTTAACATTGAAAAATCGTTGCTGCCTAAAAAGGAAATTGGTAATAGAAAAGCAAAGGGTGTGAGAATTTGATTTTTATAATTATTTCATTCATTTTCAAGATAGTTAGTTCGGGTTGTCCTACCCTGTTTATCCCCTTATTACTATTATTTGGAAAACTTTTTGCTACTGCTTATATCAACAGATTTAGCTAAAGTGGAGTGACCTTGTTATTGCGAAACAATAAGATTTAATCCAACCTGATTGCAATGCTGATCAATTTCATTAATTACAGAAGGAGGTGGAAATTTCAGGTTTCCATAACTAATATTGTTCTGACTCCAGATATTAGAAAGCCAATTTTCTCCCACCCATAAAATACTTTCATTAACAGGAAACTTGTTTAGTAATAATTTAAGTTGCTTCTCACCAGTTATCCCAAACAAAATGGTATCATTAGTAACTTCATTATATGATTTAAGCCTGTTGGTAGCGAGTAAAATAGAATAATTCCAGGCATTACATTCTTGTACATCGCCGGGCCAACTATACAATTCCCATCCTTTAATGGATGACTGAACTATTACTGTATCAAGTTTCTGTGGCAATATATCCTGACCCTCACAATTCTGATTTTTTTTTGTACATGCTGTAATAACTAAAACTATGTACAAAATGCTTAATTTAGTTATTGGTTTCATACTATTTAATATTCAGTTTTAAGGTAAATATTTTTTGCCTTTCAAATTTATAGATGGTTCAATAGCTAGTGATGTCGAAGCTGATGTTCACTTAATTTTAATTCTTAGTAAAGAACAGTTCTTTGTTTTACTTTTTCATTTTCGCTTTTAATTCCTCAGCTTTCTTTCTTCCGGCGGTATAATCCGTATCAAGTGCTATTGCTTTATCAAGATATTCCAAACTCTTGCTTCTGTATTTTTTAGACTGATGTTGTTTTGCCCATGCCCAATAAATAAAGCTCATTATTTTTTCATTGGCATAAGGTGCATTTTCATTCTGTTTATTAATGATTGATTGAAAGTCATACCTGGCCTGTTTTATTTTTGAGAAGAAAAACCAAGGCAGGTTTTCTGCAACACTCCCCCGTAAAAACTCGGGCAAATACGATACAGCAGCATATTTTTTTACGGCATCGTTAAACAATGAAAAGGCTTCACCAAGCAGTTTTAGTTTTTTTGTTTCCGCACCAACCAAGGATAATGCAGAAGCCCTATAAGATGCTACAAAAGGAACTAACTCTTTGGTACTGGTTTCAGCATTGAATAACTCAGTTAAAACATCAAAACTTTTTTTGGCATAACCTTTAAATTCTGTTTTTGAGAAGAAAGATAAATTCAATGCAGTTTCATGATAAATAATACCAAGTCGGGCTTTGTTAATTTCAGTAGGATTATTTCTATAGTCGTTTTCTACTTCTTTAAGTTTTGTTTTCAATAGAGTGGTATCAATTAATTCCATCACATCTTCTAACTGATGTTCTATTGCTTTTACTCCCGCAAGCGTAGGTTGTTGTGCATTTGCGATGTTCATTACTAAGATTGTTAAAGTGCTGAATAGTTGTCTCATTTGTTTTTTTTAGATAAAACAAAGGTGCAACTACAAAGAAGACATAAACGATGACTTAAGTTATGTTTTTTGTTTGGCCAACATCCTGCTTCTTATTCTGCTTAAACTTTCCGGGCTTACGCCTAAGAAATTGGCAATATATTTTTGGGGAACTCTTTGAAATAAATCGGGTTGTTTTTGTATTAATTTTTTACACCGTTCTTCAGGCTTTTCACTCGAAAGTGACATAGCAATTTCAGTAGCCCGTTGTGCCACCTGCTCCGCCATTAATCTTCCGAAAGTTTCATATTTCTGACATGCTTTGTAAAGCTGTGCAAGGTTTTCTTTCGAAATAAAAAAAACAGAACTGTCTTCCATAGCCTGAAGATTCATGATAGAAGAAGTATTATAAGTGAAGCTTTGAAAATCTGTAACCCAACTATTTTCAAAAGAAATATCGCAGGTTTTCTCTATCCCGTCTTTAATATGAAAATGCCTTATAGTTCCTGCTGCAATAAAGCCAATGAAGTTG
>JBGSWA010000465.1:0-12108 GCA_041752645.1 Gillisia sp.
AAGGCAAGGATAAGCTATCAACATTGTTTAAAAAAGAAAACTAGTCCGAAATAATCCTAACTAGCATCAATCTTATGCTTTAATAATCAGGCATTTATCATCCTTAGTTAGGATTATATTTTAGTTAGGATAATTATGTTATATGCACTTTGTTATGCGTTCGTTTTTATTCACATTTACTTATTTTAGGTAGAAATTATATTAAACATAGTAATTTAGTCTTTCAAAATTTTTCCTGTACGAATCCATTTTGACTGCATATGCCATAAACCATCCGCACTCTTTTGCAATTCAGCATCCCA
The DNA here is from genome assembly GCA_041752645.1 of Gillisia sp. Classification (GTDB taxonomy): domain Bacteria; phylum Bacteroidota; class Bacteroidia; order Flavobacteriales; family Flavobacteriaceae; genus Gillisia. The sequence goes on from JBGSWA010000465.1 coordinate 303, forward strand.
TTGATAGGTGGTTGGCCATTTTTTGAATACTTTGACGACCATAAATAAAAACCATGTTGAAAATTTGGTTGTTTTTGGTTTCCAACCTTTGGTTGGGATAATTCTAATATTAGTAGCTCCCTGGTCTGATCCAATGGTATAGTCTCCAGAAATGCTTCCAACTGATTCATGTCCAGAAATCCTAAATTTACCTTTCAGTTGCGTGTTTTCTGGAATAATATTCAAACATGGGAAAGATGGTGTGAAATTCATGGTAATTAGATGAATGTTATTCTTGATGCTCATGGATTTAATGTGAGCATTTTGATCAATCCATTCTATTTCGTATAAATAGTCGCCTTTTTCAAAGCTTTCTTGACCAACCTCTATATTAAAACCCTCCAAAACACCACCATACTCTTTATTCAAGGTTGCGATTAAAGGTCTAGGGCTGTAACGGGCAAAGGTCATCCTTTGCCAATCCATGAGCATTGGAAGATCATCCAGTTTATGAGACCTATTGTTTATGGAAACCTTAATTTCGGTATGCTCTTTTCTAACAAAATAGAAATCATGAAGCAGAACTAAAGGTAATGATGTCGGGTTAGAGGAAGCATCACCCATTGGTGCCAATAGTCCAAATGGTTTTCTTTTTTTGAAATTACTTTCACTGATTGCAATTTCAACATCTCTTCCAGATAGGTCTTTGAATTTATAATGTGCTTGTACACCAAAATCACTAACTTCATAAAATGCTTTCTCCATATCGACCGGGATCATCTTGTTTAATCCGGATCCTGCAATGCTGTATTTCCTGGGATCAAGGTCGAGGGATTTCTGATGATAAACATCAACCTTTTTGTCGGTTCTCCACCCAATAATTAAATGCCCAACTCCGTTGACATCATCATTAAACACCTGTGGCTCAAAGCCTATATACATTGAATCTGGGTCTTTCTCAAAATTTACTAAAAGTAATTTTTCCATCGGGTCAACGTCTATCAAGAATGGAAATATTATTCCAACAGACTGATCATCTGCCATCTTGTTTTGAGCGTACGAATTATTCATTGCTACAAGCATTAATTTTAGTGCAATTAATATTGTTTAAAATCCGCATAATTTCATGGTTTATCTTCAAATTAGGTATTTTATATAAATAAGCGAGTCTTTCTAAAATGACGCACAATGGTACATATAAGAACCGGTTGCCGGTTGCAGGCTTCATTTTATCAAGTTGGAATAAATTTGAAGCATAATACAACTATTGAAATTAATGCTATTTCGGTTTTTATTTTTATACATTATTGTGCGGTCGTTCATTATTTATTTCGTTATCTTTTTTACAGTTTTTTTTTGAGCAAATTTTCCAAGTATACATCTTCTTTAAATGCATCTTTTTTCCACTCCGGCATCAGACGGTCGAGCATCACAGCCTGAAGCATTCCGGTATAATAAAAACGAGGATCAGCAGGGCTGTTACCAATTCGTTCCACATCCCCTAATTGTTGGTTGAAGTGACTTTCACGGTTTTTATAATTTTTGAATCCCGGAACTGTTTCAATTTCGTTTACATGTTTATAGCTTTGGTTTTCTGAAGCCATCACACCAATTTTTAGTTCAGCATATTTTGCAAGACCTTCCAGCCATTCCCTTTTTTGTTCGTACCGGATACTTTCATCCGACAAGTTTGACTTTTCCCTTCGTTCAAATCGTTTGGCAAGAAACTGTGCTACAAGTTTTGAAGCAGCTTCATCGCTTTCAGTATTGTATGCCTCCACTAACAGGTTAATTTCTTCATTCCATCCATTTGTTGGTTTCTCCCATGGGTAATCCTTTGAAAACGGGGCACTTTCTGACTCGGCAAGCCGCTGTGGAACTTCAGTACCCTGGAAAGCATGAAAGGCTTCGTGCTCCAAACCAACAATATAATTTTCTGTTGAACCCATTAAAAACTGCCAGAATATTTTGTATGGAAAAATTGCGTTCAAAACAGGTGGAAGTTCTCCACGAAGGTTTTTGTAAAATGTAACAGCAGCATATTCTTTGGTTTGCATGCTTGCAACCCAGCGATCACCCACCTTTACCGTAAAGGCCTCTGGGGTAATATCAGGATTTGGTAAGAGCTGCCGATAGTAGGCAGCACCACCGAAACTATCATTTTTAACAATTTCCCATTCTGTGCCTCTAAATTCTTCTCTCGGCATTTTCATCCACCCTGCAGGGGGATTGTGGTAACCGATTAAAAATGCATATTTTTCATTATAGATAATAACAGGAATTTGAAGATCACCCCATCCGGGCCAGACTTCATTTCCTATTTTATCTTGCAAGTTCATGGCTTCGGAAATGTAAGCCTTCTCATTTTGAGTTAATTTATCCTTTACTGTTGATTCAGTGGGAAGGGTTAGGTTGAATAATGCCGAAACTATTGCCAATACGGCTAATAACAGAAATCCCCATTTGAGTACTTTTAAAACAATGCGAAAAAATGATTTAATTGGCTTCATACTTTTACTTTTTTAACTATTACCAAAAAATTGGCTTATGACAGCCTATTGTGCCGTCGTGTTTTTATAATTATCAATCATTTTATTAACTTTTTATTGTATCATCCAAATTCCAACGGGGAAAAACCAAATCAAATTCACCTGAGAAATCTGAGGAAGTTACCTTTCTTTGTAATTCAACTATTTTAAAGGTCTTTGCAGTTGTATTCTATCCTGATGAGTTTAAAAGTTCCATAAATTAAATCTCTGTCGGCATAACTGTAAATGACTTCCGCATTTCCCATCAAATTGTAGCCATTTATTTCCTGATAATCTTTCAAAGGAGTTGCCCATGGTAATTGTTTTCCGGCATCAGCAGAATAGCGGTCCTCAGAGATAAAGTTTTTGAGTTCCCCTTTGTCATTAAAATACAGCCACGCAGAAATTGTGATATTGTTATTGGTAAATGATGCTTTCACTTTATTGCCTTCAACCTCTAACCATTTTATTCGCTTGTCGATGAGTGTAGCCTGAGCCAAGCAACACATCTCATTGAAAAAGGTAACCGTCTCTGACAAATCCATTTCTATCCCGTCTTGATACTGCACTTTGAATAATGAGAGTAGTCTAATATCCATATAAGCAACACCATTCTTAAAACAGTGATAACCTGCAACAGGCAGCCCTTTCATTGCTGCTTTCATAAAAAACAGTCGCGTAGGGGTTTCCATAAAGTTATACTGCTCCGAGGTAAATGACATCCAGGCTGATTGTTCGTTTTTTCTGATTTTGCCAGTAAATTCTATTTTGAAATTATTCACTTTGGGTTTACCAATAGATCCTGAATAACGGATATATTTTTTTACTGGTTCTGGCAAAGTTTGGATGTCTGCTTCCGTCAGCAACGAATTTGGAACATACGCTGTTTGTTGCAAAGCAGTTTTTACATCATTTTGATATTTATTATAAAAACTGGTTGTTCCATATCCTATGATTGCTATACTAAGAATAATCACGTTTAGAATTGTTCCAAACTTCGCATCGTGCCAGAAGGAAATAATCAGAATTTGGGAGGTCACCAATGCAATAAATCCTAACAACCACCAATAGCTATTGTTTAAGGCAAACATGATTGCTGCCATAACAAAAAAGATAAATGCAAGCAGCCAAATCACTCCATATGGTTTTGAAATAGTTTGTGTAAGTTCTTTTACCTCTGATAGTCCAAAGGCTTTTACAAAGCCAAGTAAATGGATTAGTCCATGAACAATTACGAGTATTAAAAATGCCATTCTCATAATTAACTATTTTTTGTCGTTATGTATTTCTTGCCTTTGACTTCGAATGATAGCTATGTAGATTGAATTAATTAGTATACTTTTCAGTATTTAAAAACTCATTTATTAAATTAGAAACTTCATCCGTTTTTTCAACAAATGGGAAGTGATTGCTCTTGCTGATTATCTCTATGTGGGCATCTAAGATATTTGCCCATTGCTCCGTTGTCCATAGAGGTATTGGATCTTCGGCTCCATGTATCAATAAAGAATAGACTTTTGGCTTCTTATATTCCTCTTGATTATACAAGACTTCTTCCATTTCACGATATAATCTGTTCCTGATCTCCTGCCCCTTTTCATCGCTCATCAAATCGGTCCGACTATTGGCAATGAAGTCAGCAACTTTGGTTTTGTCATAAAACCTATTGGCTGTAATTTTCAAAAATTCGTCGTCCATGCCTTCTGCGGCTTCGGTCATACCAGGCATAGCCTTGATCGCCTTCAAATCGATCTGCTCCAGTTGTTTTTTCCAGTTTGTGCTGTACTCCTGGATACCTTTATCAGTAAGGGGACCGTTATCACAAAAGATGATGGCGTCTATATGCTCAGGATACTTCAATGCATATAAGTAAGCCAGGTAACCACCTGATGAATGGCTGAAAAGAATCAGTTTGTTAATACCTAATTTCTCTCTGATGCTCTCAATGTCCTGAACGAATACATCTAGTTTAATGCTATCCAGGCTATAAGCAGGTGATTTCCCGTTTCCTCTTTGGTCATAGAAAATCAACTGATACCCATAAGGCAGTAAACGCTCCATATAAGGCAAAAAATAATTATGAACCAAACCCGGCCCACCATGAATAAACAGAATAGGTCGACCTTCACCAATAACTTTGCAGTAAAGATCAGCACCAGTTACCTGAATAGTGAGTTCTTTTCTCACAGGTTCTTCCTTCTTTAAATTTTGTTTTTTTGAGACCATTAATTTTGTACCGCAACTAGAAATCCCAAGTGATAAAACTACGAATACAGCCAGTACTTTTGCCTTCATAAAATTGTGAGCGAATTGTTTTGAAAAATCCATTTGTGTATATTGTTGAATTAATTAAAAGAGCCTGCAATTATCGCAACTTATATGATATATGCTTTCAATAATTTTACAGACAAAATTATTAAGAACCAATTAAGAAAGCATTAACAAATGATAAAAAGCGAAATTTATTTTTTATTTCTCAACCGACTAAGCGAAACATTGGTTATACCAAGATAGGATGCAATATATGTAAGCGGAATTTTATTTTCAATTCCGGGGTAGTCTTTTCGGAGTTGTTCAAGCTTTCCTTTTCCTGATTTAGTGGCGTGAAATATTTGCTTTTGTAGCTTTGATTTGTAAAGATTGATAATGACAGAAGAGGAAAACGTATCTAGTTCGGCATATTTTTTTCTAGTGTTTCCAAAAACAGTTGTATCTATTTCAGCAACCACACTTTTGGTCAGGGCACGAACTGTAAGTATGCTCCTATTGTTGTTTGTACGACAAAAATTGGGAACAAAAGTTGATTGAGCAGGGTAAAAATCTAAGGTTGTTTCATTTCCCTTTTCATCACAAGTAAATTCATGAAGAAATCCACTCAGTAAAAAATATTCTTTAGAATTGATTCGCCCTTGGGAAACGATTTCACTTCCCTTTTCTATAATACATATTTTGAATAAGGAGAAAATAAGATCCAATACTCTTGGTGAAAGGGGGGCATTTTTACTAAAAACCTGGGCAAATAATTTTTTTATTTCAGCCATCGCTTTTCCTGAGATTAGTTATTATTTAATATCCTTCTTCAAATACAGTTTGAAAGTAGGAATTAATACTTAATAAAATAATTGATAGAACAAATAGTTTATTTTTCATTTTCTGAATTTTTAATATAAACCAGAATAAAATTTATTGAATGTTTGTGGTTTTATACAGTTCCAAAATAAGCATTATCGCCTATACATCTCAAGTTTACATTTCAATAATCACCTTTTTGTTACATCTTAATGGTTCAACCACTTCTTAAATTCACTTGATCGATCTATGCTAACAATGGTATCTAAATTATTGTCGGCTTTGGGTTTTAAATCAAGTTTTACCCGCCCTCTGGAGTAGGCAGTCATATTTGATATAGCTTCCATGTTAACCAAATATTTCCGGTTAATTCTAAAAAAAGATGCAGAGTTAAGAATGCCTTCCAGCATATCGAGGGAGTATTCAACCGGATATGTTCTACCTTCAAAAGTCCGAAGATAAATTCCTTTCTCAAGTACAAAGAAATAGGCAGTTTCAGAAACTTCAACTTTTCTTATTTTTTCACCAATTTGTATAAGAAATCGTTTTTTGTAATCAGGCTCTTTGCCCTGGATATTTTCCATTAGGGCATCAAAATCGATACTAAAAGCAGATTTAAGGTTTTGATATTTATTTAAACTTTCAATCAGTTCGTTTTTACGTATCGGTTTTAAAATATAAGCAATACTGTTTAATTGAAATGCTTTTATAGCATATTGGTCATAAGCAGTTGTGAAAATGACAGGGGTATCAACTCTTACCTCTTCGAAAATGCTGAAACTAATACCATCGGAAAGTTGAATATCCAGAAAAATGAGGTCGGTTTTATTATTAATAAGCCATTTTACCGACTCATTTATCGAACCCAATTTGGCCAAAATTATAATTGTCGGATCAATTTCCACCAACATTTGTTCCAGCTTTTCAGCGGCATAAATTTCGTCTTCAATAATTAGTGCATTCATCGGTCTCCGGATTTATTAAAGGAAGTTTGGCTATATAATGATTGGTTTCAACCAAAAAAATAGGTTCTTTATCAGAAATGTGAGCGTATCTTTTGATTAAGTTTTTGAGTCCCAATCCTGTTGAAATCCCTTTTGAAATTTTAGGTTGAATATTATTTTTAATCAATAAAATTTGTCCCTCGTTATAGATTTCGATATGAAGCGGTTTTGCTTGGTTTACAATGTTGTGTTTTGTGGCATTCTCCAAAACTATTTGAAATGATAAGGGAGGAAGTAGCAAGTCAAGCAAACTGGCTTGAATATTTATGGAATAACTCAAATCTTTACCGTACCGAATTTGCTGAAGGAAAAGGTACGACCGTGAAAAATCGAGTTCTTTGGCAAGAGTGGCAACGGGTTGTTCAATGGTTTCCAAAACATATCGGTAAATGTGTGAAAACTCATCGATAAACTGTTGTGCCTTTTTAATATCCTTATTAATCAACCCAGACAATACATTTAAACTGTTAAACATAAAATGAGGATTGATTTGGCTTTTAAGGACCTCAAACTTAATTTGGGCTAGTTCAGTTTGAAGGTTATCTGCCATTTGTTTTGACTTTGTTCTTTCAATAAATAGAATCCAACCTTCCAAAATGGCCATTACCATTATGTTTACCACAGCATAAATTAGAATATTGGTAATTACAATACTCGTGATTTCATGATCGGTATAAGCATTGATCCAATTTGCAAAAAAAGTAATTAATGTGGCAATAATTGCAGCTATACTAATAGTAATCACAAGCTGTAAAGGAAATCTTTTTAAAATATTTTTGTCCCAGGGCGCAATTCTGTTCATGTATTGAATTATAAATAAATCGGGATAAGCAATTAAAAAGCCTGCAAGTAAACTCAGTAAAGAGCCTCTTAAAAGTCGCATAAAAAAATGTACATAACCATCAAGAATAAAATAGCCGCTTAGGTGATTGTACAAAATCACGATTGTTTGGACTCCAATTGCCAAGCCTATCAAAAACTTTAAAAGACGACTGAATGGGAAAAAGCTATGAATTTGTTTAAATAGCATGTGTGTATTGTTTTAAATAACGCTAATTTACCATCATTAATGCAAATGCAAGTCGATTTCTCCAATTCCTTCGTCGATTTCTCCAATTCCTTCATTGCTTTTATACTTCAATTTCCAGTATCCTTTGGTAGCATCAAAAGGTTCATTTATTGGGAATTCGATTGGTGCAACAAGCGTTTTTGAAAAAATAGCAACACCATTTGGATTTACCAGATTAAGCTTAACTTCTCCTTCCTCTAATCTGATAAAACCATTCAAATATATTTTTTCAACATTATCAGATATATCAGCAATTACAAGTCCATTTGAATTTCTATTCATAGTGGAATCAAATCCAAAATTGATATTTGGTCCTTTTTCACAAGAAATCATAAGAACAATAATTGTCATATAAATAAAAGTGCTAGCCCTTTTCATAGTAGTATAGTTTTTAGAACATAAACTATTGAATCAAAACCTTTTTGCAAAACCAACTCTTGCAGAAATATACTGGTAATCAAGTTGTTTAGATGTTCCCTCGAATTTTGTGTCTCTTGATAAGGAATTGAATCTAATTCCCGGAGTGAAGCTCCAGTTCTTGCCTAAATTTACAGCTATACCGCCTGCTAGCTGATATCCAAATCCATGTTTACTATCATTAATGATATCACCATCTGAATTTTCAGTTTCGATATGATTGTATAATGCCCCAGCTCTTAGATAATATGCCAATTTTGAAGTGCCAATAGGGTGCATAAAGTTCAGTCCAATTACATAACCTGTTTCTTCAAAGCAAACATCCGTACCGGCAAACGAATTATCGGAGCCAAAGCTATTCAGGCCCCATCCTGCATAGACTCCCAAATGAGGCATAAAACGGTAGTGAAAGATTCCTTCGAAACCATATCCCGTATTCAAACTGGCATCACCAATTTTATTTGTCGCCAATGATACACCACTGTTGAGTTCAAAACCAAATCTTTTTTCTGATTCCTGAGCAAAACTGCTCAAGGATACTAATACAAGCATTGTTAATGCAAATCCTTTTGTTTTCATTATTCAAGTTATTATTTATTGTTTAATAATTCTATGAAACAAAAGTAGCTTACCATATACCAGGGTAAAAACAGAAGGTGACGGAGGTGTTATTTTAGATGTTGAAGGTGTTTTTTTTCTGGCTAAAGGCATTTGTATTATAAAAGGAGAATTTCAATTTTTATGCTATCGATTTTGTTATTTCAAATAAATAATCCATTCAATAAAATGATGTTTTATGAATACACTTATATTAAGTATATTCCATTTCTCAGCTTCCAAACAAACTCAAAATTGACTGATTATTAGGTGTTTATTATTTTATTGGTCTCAATAGATAGTTAAAACCATACACTCCGAATTTGAAAGAACCGGGATTTACCCGGAATATCTTTTCAACCTTCCCGGCACCCGCAAAAGTTGGAGGGTAAAACTGACAAAGGTAGGTTTTTTTTAGAAGCTAAAGCGAGATGCACTCCAAACTATATGGACACCACTAACCCTTTGTTCTGCGACATACCGCCGCGTATGTAGATGATTGTTAAGGACATATTTTTATATTTTGCTGAAACTCTCCCTTGGCCAATTCCTGTATTAAAGGATCTTCAAGCTGGGTGTTGGCGTACTCCTTCTTTTTTGTGTAAAAGAGCTTGTTTGGGCAATCCATTGCGATCTTGAAACGGGATTTGGTGAGGAGGCATTTCGATAGGATGTACGATTTTGGTATTGGATTTAAAGATATGGATGTACATCGACAAAAAATGTAGCTGAATTAATCTTTTAAAAAATTACTCTATTAAATAAGTGAAAAATGGCCTTTAAACTCCCTGCCATTTTTCAGGCTTACTCTAAACCAATAATCATCTGCAGGCATAATTTTGCCATTAAAAGTCCCATCCCAACCGGCGGAGTGGGAGGAGAGCTGTTTCAGGAGTTTGCCATAGCGGTCAAAGATGAATATAAAAGTTTCAGGTTGCTTTGAAAATCCCTGCAGTTGCCACCGGTCATTATATCCGTCTTGGTTTGGGGAGAAGAATTTAGGGTAATCTACCAAAATTACTTCCTGTGTGGCCATTCCGCAGCCATTTTTGTCCCTTACATAAGCGGTGTAGGTTCCGCCCGAAAGGTTTTCGAAATAGTTGTTTTCAAAATAGTTAATCCCGTCTATAGAATATTCAAAATCCCCATCGCCTTCAGCAATAATCTTAATAAAATTCCGGGAGGACCAGTCGCGTAAATCTACTTCGCGTATATAGGGTAAAACCGAACGGACAAGGCTGAAGGCGCGGATTTTTTCACAAAGGATTCTATTTTCGAATGTTCCCACGCTAAGGCTGTAAACTCCTTCTTCATGCAGCACCACAGTGGAGGTGGTAGACAAAATTTCTCCATCTTCTGAACGCCACTCCCAGGTGGCGAAGGTTTCAGCCATCTTAAGTTCCAGAAAAGGTTGGCTACCACAAATGCTGTAAGAGTCATCCAGATTCAATTTCTGTTCAGGGTTTACGAATAGCTTAAATTCTGTTTCTGAAACACAGAGTGCATTCTGTTCATTTTCGACCTTTACCATAATAGTTTCGGCAAAAGCCATTTTATTTCTGTAAATGGCAGGAAGCGGAGTGGGTAGAGTATTTCCGGAGCCATCATAATATGTGACCTTAAGGCCTGTTTGATTTCCTGTAATTTGCTGAGTCCAACCCGAAGTATCATAACTGCCCGTACCATTGCCTTCATCGCAGGAATAGATTATCAAGGGGCTGTTAATTTGCGGGGCGGCAGAGGTTTTTAGAAGCAGCGAAATTTCAGTATAACAACCGCTACCGGGAGGAGTGAGCCTCACTTTAATGGTTTCCTCATATGGCTCTGTGTTGGTATATGGGGAGGTGAAATTTGAAAGTTCGCTTCCGTCGCTTCTGTAGTAACTCACATCCAAGCCGTTTTGACCCTGCACTACTTCTGCAACAACTCCGCTCACATCAAAATATTCAGAAATACCGTCACCATTATCATCACATCCAATCAAAGTAGCAGGAGGATGTGCCACAGGTAATGCAGTTACCTGTAATTTAATGGTTGTTTCATTAGAACAATTTGTTTTGGGATTGGATATTCTGGCTGTAAAAGTTTCTTCATTGGGAATTTTATTAGAAATGAGGCCAGATGGGGGGATGGAAATTTGTTCTCCATCTTCATGAAATAATTCTACACGTATTCCCATCTGTGCTCCCAATAGATCAGATTCAAAATTACTGAAGTCGAACACAGCTATTCCGTCTTTGTCATCATCACAAGTAGAATAAGGAGGTATGTTACTTATTTCAGGCAAAGGGTTTACAATGATCTCAAAAGAAGTCTCTGCATAGCATTCCGGATTATCTGAATGGAAAACCCGAACTGTAACTGTCTCCCTGGCAGTTACAGGATAGAGAAGAAGGTTTGCCATCTCATTACCCGTTTCATCAAAATATCTAACAATCATGTTGGTTTGGTTTCCCAAAACCTGCGTTTCAATATCTGATGTATTTATTGAAGTTGAATTAGCTTCACAAATCTCAATATTGGCAATTAGGTTCGCCATAGGCTTTTTGGAAACAAGGATCTCAAAAGTGGAGGTAATTTCACAACCTTCCTGTGATTGCACATGAACAGTGTAGGTACCCGAATCATATATTTTTGCATTTTCAATTTCCGGATTTTGCTCGTTGCTAACAAATCCATTGGGTCCGGACCAGGAGTAGGAAATTCCACCGGAAGCAGTAAAGACGATATCTTCTCCGGAGCAAACATATTCTGTGGCATTCACTTCCATCGAATTTTCACATTCAGCAAATTTCGCAATAAATGTATCAGATTTTCTTACCTCTGTTTGATACGCCCCCGGAGAAGCAATACCTGATTCACTGGAGGTTGCCCCAAAAATATAGACCACATCTTTAAAAGCTTTTACGTCTGTTGCCACAGCCTGATTATGGCCATAATAGGTACCCCATTGCCGCTCTCCATTGGGGTCAAATTTTACCAGATATGCATTTACATAGCCTAAATAATTTTCCTGATAACTGTCTGGAGTTGCTATATTGGAATTACTGGATGTCCCGCCGGCCAGGTAAATATTGTTCTCTTCATCTGTATCAACTGCACAAGCCACATAATTCTCCCTTTCTGCCCCGCCGTAATATGTA
>JBGSWA010000466.1:0-22797 GCA_041752645.1 Gillisia sp.
AGCAATGAAGGTAGAAGGTTGATGAATCCCGCAATCAAGAGTGATATTCTAAAAATCGTTTCCATATTGTAAACAGTTTTAAATTGATTTCTTTAAGAATGTTCAATACCGAATTTATCTGTTGATGTCGATACCAGTTGTGCAGCATCCTTTTTTTAGTTGGCCTATCGACTTTTTAGGTGTCAATCTTTTTCAGGACTATGCAAATTAGGTTAATTGGTTAATTTAGGATTTAGTTATTTAGTGTATTGGTTGGCAATAGCATTAAGAAAGGAAATAGAAGCATTTGCAACCTCCTGCTTTTCACCCTATGTGGAGTTTACCCGCCCGAAGCTTAATAAGAAATTCTAAAAAAACAATCACGGATTCTGCAAACTGAAAGTTGTTCTCATTCTGCACAGAAAAGAATTTCAATGCGGTTAAGAACTAGTACTTAAATGAGCGCCGGGTTTTTATCCTTATAACTGAGTAGATAAAAAAACTTTTTAACAGAGGAATATGCAGCAGTTTTCTTTAAATAGAAGTGAATTATTTTTTGATGAAATGGAAGCTTACATTTTATGCAGAACCCTCTTTTTATGAAAAAGGAAAGGCATTCAAAAAGATAATACTACATATCGGCTTTATTTTTATCCTTAAAATTATATGCGCGATATTCTAATGGCGTTTTAACCCTGAATCAGTTTAATACGTTATCGTAAATATTTTTATGCAAATGCAATTTACACAAAAAGGAAGATCCATCCAAGGATGCTGAAAGACAATCAAGCTAAGATGCACAAGAAATCGATCGTGAATTGCATATTTAATAAATAGCGGATTAAACCTTCTGAAGAACAGTGGCAACCGGCACGCTCATGACTCCTCCCTTTTTCATAGTCTCCTGAACAGTTGGGTCACTTGTATAAGCATCTAAAACATCGGCATCAGGTGCTTCAAAGATCATGGTTACATGATTGGGATATTTAACGGATGTGAAAAGCCCAACGAAGTATTTTTACGATTCAAAGGTAGTGTTGCATGTAAAGACTATACATAAATTTTTTGAAAAGGAAGACTTTTAAGTAATCAATTTTTAGTACAGCCCATTCATTCCCCAATTCCTGGCCGGTTTTCACTTTTTAGTGAGCATTTACCTCTTTCTAAAGCGTTTAGGCAATTTTACGAAATTGTTAATCCTGACTGTGTATTAAAATTTAATTTTTTCCTTAACAATTTGAGGATCATACCCTTTAAGCTCTAAACAGGCTTCCCGATAGGGAGGTGCCTGATTAATACGCTTGCATTTCTTCAAATGAATTTCTATATTAGTAGCATCAAGTTATTTGCCACCTTTCGAGTGATGAATCTGTCTTGATTTTCCAGGTCTTTTTTTAGAATCTATATCTTAATGAATAAATGAAATAAAAATGAAAAAGAGCTACCGTTTTACTGCCATCGGGTTTTTATTTTTTTGCAGCAGTACTGTCTTTGCAAACAATATTCAGGTTTCCAACGTGGGTATTTCAGGGCAAAACACCGCACAGGATTATTCTTTTGTAACCTTTGACCTGAGTTGGGAAAATTCATGGCGCATATCCGTTGGCCCTTCCAACTGGGATGCAGCCTGGATTTTTATTAAGTTCCGGGTAAATAACGGCCCTTGGACCCACGCCCGGCTTAATTATGTAAATGGAACTTCGGATGGACATACAGTACCCGGCGGGGTAAGCGTTCGAACTGCCAATGATGGTTTAAGTTATGGACTCGGTGTTTTCATTCACCGTTCCGTAGATGGGAGCGGAGCTGTAAACTGGCAAAACATACAACTCCGGTGGAATTATGGATTAAATGGGGTAGCGGATAATGATCTTGTGGATGTACAGGTTTTTGCTGTTGAGATGGTTTATGTACCTCAAGGTGAATTTCAGGTAGGATCGGGGGTAGGCGGGATCGAAATCGGGAAGTTTTACAGAGCACCTTTAACTTCCTCCACTTTCCAGATTTCCTCAGAAGCTGCAATCACAATTGGAACGAACGCAGGGAATTTGTATTATGCCACACAAGGTTCACCAAATATAGGTGATCAGTTGGGTCCGGTACCTGCTGTCTTTCCTAAAGGATTTAATGGATTCTATATAATGAAATATGAAGTGAGTCAGGATCAGTGGGTATCCTTTTTTAATACACTCACAGATACTCAAAAAGGAAACCGCGATGTAACGGATGCTACCCACAAAAACAGCGATAATGAAGTCGCCCGTAATACCATAGCCTGGACCGGAACCGGAAATGCCACCACTACCACGCCAAATCGTCCCATTAATTATGTTAGCTGGGATGATGGTAATGCCTATTTGGATTGGGCAGCCCTGCGTCCTATGAGTGAGCTCGAATTTGAAAAAGCCTGTCGCGGACCCCTTCCTTCGGTGCCGAATGGCTTTGCCTGGGGCTCTGCTAATATTCATACACCGGGATCTGCCTATTCCTTATCGGCTGATGGATCACCAAATGAAACGATTACGAATCCGGGGGAGGGGGTAGGAAATACTGCTTATCAGGCAACGATGACGGGTTTTGGAGGTCCCTTACGATGCGGCATTTTTGCGGCTAGTGCCGTCAATAAAAACAGGGAGGAAACCGGCGGCTCCTATTATGGGATTATGGAGCTATCGGGAAACCTTTATGAACGTACTGTAAGTCTTGGATTACCGGCAGGCAGGGCATATACAGGGGTACATGGTAACGGTATTATTACTGCTGCAGGTGATGCAAATGTATCAAACTGGGTCACCTCAGGTGGCTATCGGGGAGGATCATACTCAAATGGAACCAATTTTCTCCGGGTATCGGACCGATTTGATGCCTCCTTAACAAGTGATTTAACAAACTCAAGGGTTGGGGCTCCAAGGGGAGTTAGAACAGCTGATTAAAAGGAGTAAACATAAATCCGTTTCATAATGAAAAAACAAGTTTTTCTTTGGATTTTTGTGATTGGTACATTACCGGGTCTTACCCAATACAACGGAGGATCCGGCGACGGTATGGATAAATCTTCGGTGATTCAATCCAATCTCGATGGGGTTATCGGTGGTATTGTGCCTCTGTATCAGGGAGGTTCCGGCGATGGGGTGGATAGAAACCGGGTATCTTCCTTTCTGAATGGTTCAAAAGCAGAGGTACTATTTTCCGGAGGCCGTGGCGATGGTTTTGTAAGTAACACAGCGAGTTTATATCTCAATGGCACCAATTTAGATATTTTGTATCAGGGCGGTTTGGGTGATGGTTTTGATAATAATCAATACGAAGGCTTTTTGGAGGGTACAGGGTCTTTTGTACTCTATAACGGTGGGGATGGAGATGGGTTTGATAAAAAATCATTTAGCGGTTCGGTGGGTGGATTGTCTTCCGATGCTTATTTTTCCGGGGGTGCCGGTGATGGTTTTTCCAACGCACAGGTACAAGCCTTTTTAAATGGCTTATCGCTGGATGTAATCTATAACGGCGGCGATGGGGATGGCTTTGCCAATGCCTTATTCAGCGGCACATTGATCGTTTTGCCGATTGAACTGATTTCGTTTGATGCCATAAAGCAGGAAGATTATGTATTGGTAAAATGGGTAACTGAGGGCGAAAAGAGTACGCCTTTCTTTACAGTAGAACGTTCACAGAATGGTGTTTTATTTAAAAATCTTGTGGTGGTGCCCGGGCAAACAGGCAGCAGTTTAGTACAGGTTTATACCACCAACGACAGGAGCCCTTTAAAGGGTCGTTCTTACTACCGGCTGAAGTGGATCGGTGCCGATGGTCAGTCCCAATACTCTGAAATCCGCTCTGTTTTATTTGATCAGAAAAATCAAAAAGACTTTTTATTATATCCCAATCCAAATAACGGAAATAACTTGTTTGTACAATTGGAAGGTGTAGAGCAGGATGAAAAAATTTCAGTATCTCTCCTTGACCTGCAGGGGAAAGTTATTTATCAAACCAATACACCATCTATTGCAGTCAACAAGATATCGATTCCTCTGAACGGGAAATTACCAAAAGGCAGTTATGTGGTTCGGGTGATCCGGAATCAGGAAGTTTCTTCCAAGGTATTGATTGTGCAATAATCCTTGTAAAGCATACAAAAAGGGTAGTCTTATTTGGCCGAAAACTTTCCGCTCAATTTCTTCTGCCAAAAACAGGCGCTGTCCGGAAATTTATATTCCGGGCAGCGCCTGTTTATTTTTGCAAAAAAATGAAGCCGCTATTGTTGCTAATATCTGGAATATTTCATCCGAATTTCGCGGCAATGGTGGGATTGAGTTACTTGTAATCTTTATTGTAGATATCCCGGATACATAAATATTTACCGTCTTTTTTTACAAAAACTGCCATATATTTTCCGGGTTTAGTGGGTTTACCCGTAGCATCCATATAGGTGGATTTACCAATTTCGGTAACATAATCGCCCTGCGCATATACTTCAAGGGTTTCAAAGGTAACACTGTCCGTATTTGATGGATCGGCAAATTCAGTTTCCATTGATTTTTGTATCGCTTCCTTTCCCACGATGGTCGGTTGTCCATCCGACATGCTCATCGCATCCTCAGCAAACAGGTTCATGACTCCCGCTACATTTTTTGCATTCATAGCATTTGCCCATTCACTTTCTATCGCCTGTATCTCCGTTTTAATTTGGGCTAAATCAGGAGTCATCACTTCGGTGGTGACCGTCGTATCATCTTCGGTAGCTTCTTCACAGGAAGCGAACAGCATAACGCAGGCTGCGCAAACAGAAAACAGGATTGTTTTTTTCATTGGAATAAATTTATAATGAATAAATGAGAAAACATTTTGTATAATTTTTCGATCAGTACCCTTTTCCTTCTTCAGGTTTTAATGAAACGAACTTACTTTATGTGGAACTCCATAACCAGAAACAGAAAGTTTGTAAATTAATCTTTCTATGGTTAAATATTAGCACCCATACCACCAATGATCAGCCACCCATCCGCTGTCTTTCGCCAGGTATGGGTGATTTTAATCGTACTTCTTTTTACTTCTACATTATCTTTTTTCCATATTTGAATGGCATCGTAAAATACCAGCACAATATCCCCGAACACATTTTCTGTTTTTCTGATAAGTTCATAGTGGTAGGTCATGCCTTTGTTTTTTTCATACATATCGCCAATCCAATCGGTTATATGGTCTTTGTTGCCCATGATATTCGTAGAGGGATAACCTATAAAATTTTCATCCCAAAGCCTGAGGTAAGAGGTCAGGTCCTTTTCCTGCACGTATTTCCAGTAGTTTTCTTCGAGTTGCCAAATTTGATTTTTGAGAGTTTGTTCGGTTGAAGCCTCTTCATTTACACTGTTTATTTCAATCCAATACCCATCGGGATCCTGAAAATACAATTGCCTGATGCCATCCGCTCTTTCAGTCACTGTAAAGGGTTTGCCGGGCCAATCGGAGTAGGGGATTTGAAGCGCTTTCAACCGTTGTAATGCGGTTTCAAAGTTGGGTGTGCTGAGGGCAATATGAACTGCTTTATTGATTGTTACCGGTTCGTTGAGCGTCGAGATCAGGTGCAGTTCCCGTTTGTCGCCCAGCATCATCCACCGGATGCCATCCTTTTGAGTACGATTGGTGATTTCGGGGAGTAGCAGTACACTTTTGTAAAAGGCAACAGAACGGTCGGCATCTTTTACAGAGAGTGCGATATGGTCAAGCGTGAGGTTTAAACTTTTTTCAGCCTGTGCATACAGTTTCCCACCCAGGAAAAAGAGTAATAAAAGATTGAAAAAATAACGCTGCATTGTTTTTTGCATTCCTGTCGCGGTTTTTAAAATGGGCATCTGCAAGTTCCCCTGATTTATTTCGGCTTATGCGCTTCCCACTCTATTTCTATCAGTTGACCGGGAAGCGCCAATCCTTTTACTTCGAGCCAGGTGCCTGTGGGAAATTGCTTTTTATAAATCGAACTCCGAAATTCGGAAACCTTTATAAAAGTTTCCATATCGGTGGTGAATACATCTTCTTTCACAATGTCGTCGTAGGAATAGCCGTAATGATTCAGAATTTTTTCTAAATCCATATAGCAGTTTTTCATTTGCTGTGCCATATCACCCGGGGCGGTCAGGTTGCCCTGATCATCCATGCTGACTGCGCCGGAAATCTTCAGATCATTTCCTATGCGTACAGCGTGCGTATAACCATACATTTTTTCTAATTCCGGCCGAAGCAGGAAATAATCCGGAGCCTCCTCCTTTTCTGTCGTTTCTTTTATTTCTTCAGTTACTTCCTTACAACCGGGTGTAAAAAGACCAAGGGTGACAATGACTGCGAGTAAGTACATCCGATTTGAAATTCCGAAAATCTGCTTCATACATGTATTGGTTTATTTTGTGTTTCCGTTCTCCGTATTATTTGATTTATAATGGGGTTATATCTTTCGCAAACAAAATACATACATTTTTTAGCATATGGAAGCGATATATCCGAAGGCCCCGTTTATTTTATCAAATCATGAAATTTTCTTATTGAATTTGATCGGGTAAGGGCCCGACTTTGAATAAGGCAATTAAGTATTCGGGAAAAGCATTCGCCGATTTTATGTTGAATCAGGCATTATCATTACGCTTCGGGTTAGGATGTGTCGGTGAAATCATAGCCTATTATAGGGGAATAGGTTGACCGCATATAGGACTCTCATAAAGAAAATTTTAGTGAGTTCTTTAAATGGAATAGAACGGGCTGTAAGCTGCGAGGCAATTCACCTTGGTAGGGAAGTCAGGTATTCTGTAAGCCCAATTTTTTAGAAGTAATAAAGGGAAGGGGAAATGTGATTTCGATAGTCCCGAAATTTCGGAATCGGAAGTGAGATATTAAACTTGGGGTATTTGATTGTTGGTTTAAATAATAGTTTACAGGATCTGAAATGATTTTTGATGCCCGGAATCTTACATGCAGGATATAAATAAGGAGAATTCAATAGTAGGGTATGGAAAGTATTCCTTACATCATATGCTATGAATCATGGTTTTAATTTATTACCTCAACTTCATTTTCAAAAGTCAAGGTCACATCGTAAGCAATGCTTGCTAGGGTGGCATCGTGGCCTTATACAAAAGCCGTTGTAATAATATTTAGGATCAGGGTTTCCTATTAAATCATCGACAGATAACCCCCACTTTATTGGTTTTACCTGATCCTTTTTCAGGCAGGAGGGACAATATCTTTTATGTCTGGTTTTATCGAATTCGCAATTTACATGTAAGGTAAAAGGTATCTTTACTTCCGTCTGTCCATGCAGTTTTATATTCCTTTTCAGGAATATTCGCCTTGTTTAGGATGATCCTTTTGTTTTTTGGTTCGATGAAAAGCCGTCACCTTGTAAATACCTTCGGTGAGATTATCGAATTGATATTGACCAGCAGAATTTGATTTTGTGTTTTTTATTTCCTGACGGATGGTATCTCTCCAGAATAAATCCTTGGTCTCCGAGAATTTTAAAAGTAGGGAGTCATTGATATTTTTAGGATTTATTTCTACCGAATCAATTTGATGGAGTTTGATTTTAGTGGCTTTCAGTGGTTTTCCAGTGTTCTCGTCGAGTATAGTACCTGATATCCTTGATTGGGAGTAAGCTGACCCAACTACAATTAGGAAAATAATAATCAGAGAATTACTCTTCATTTTTAAATTGAAATTTTGAGGGGTTAGCATTGTGAATAGGGGGTTATTGAAAATGTGTATTTATTCATCTATTTTAAGATCGTCTTGCCAGGCCTACCAGCTCCTTTTTTACATTTAATTTTTTTTCAAAATGTCGGGACTGCGAATCTCTTCAAAGTTTGGTTTTAGCCCCTTTGCCATCAACCACATATACCATGTTGTTTTCAAAGTAAATGCCTTCAGTTTTGGAGGAGTATTTTTCTTTGCCATGTCTTACATCAATGGCAATGACTTTGCCTTTATAATTGGATTGAATGTATTTAACCACCGTATGTCCAACCACAATTCTTTGAGCTTCAAATTTGTCCAATAATCTATCAAGATCTTTTTTGCTGATTTTATCATTCCCCTGATCTTCCTTGACAAGGCCCCGATACCAATACGGACCTTTTTCGCCCATAATCAGTTTTTCCATATCCGATAATTTGGAAAGTTTGTCACGTTTTTCGTCCCAATACATTCTCGCAATTTTATTTATTTCAGGAATGGTAATGGGATAATCCAATAATTCAGGGCTTAGTCCTCCATGGGTGAAAAGGATATCCCCTACTTTTTCTACCACATTTTTAGTACGCAACCATTTGCCGAGTTCGGTGGCATCGGAATACATATAGGCAATGGCATTTTTCAGGCTTTTCTTTTTACTGATCAGCATGGCTGCTTTTTTATATTTGCCTTCATTGTGGTCGGCATCTCCCTGAAAATTTATGATTTCATGGTTACCAAGCAGTAAGTGTACTTTTCCGCCCGATGCAAGCGCTTGTGTTTCCAGCTTGTAAATAAGCCACAATACCTGTGTTACATTTTCTCCCCGATCTATAAAGTCGCCGGGCAGTACCAAATGACCTTTCCCGAAAATCCAGTTGAAATCCTTGTCGATCACTCCGTGCTTTATCAGGAATCCGGAAAATGCATTAAAGTTTCCTTCGATATCAGAAATAGCGATTATTTTTTCAACAGCATCGTATACGCCGGGTTCTACAGGCAGGCTATCTCTCAGCCAAACCACAAATTGGTCATTATCCTCATTATCTACTTTTACGGTAACAGAGGCCTTTCTGTCAATAGGTCGCTGTTCAAGTTGGTTGTCTTTGGTGATTTCATACAACGTGTCTCCAATAATATAGGGACCGTCTAATCCATTCAGTTCATAGCTTTTCTTTTCAAATAATTGAAAATGATTTTCTGCTTCATCATATCCAAACAGCACTTTACTTCCCATGCGAATAGAGCCATTTGTAAACCGGACAAGCAGGGTAAGGATCAAAAGAAATCCCATCATGAGTCCTAAAATCCAGATTCCCGTTTTCTTCATCTGAGTAGCCATTTTTTCAAATATTGTCTGTTTCTGATTGTCTTTAACTTTATAAAAGTAAGGCCTATCGTTTATTTGACCTTCGGTTTCCATATAGTTTTTCTTTTTCATTAAAGAAAAGTCCATTTTTTCTACTTGGAACCTCTGAGGGGAGTTTCAAAACAGATGTCTTTCTTTTCTGTTTTTTATTTTACATAGATGAAGTGTAACCCGTCATAAATGGCCTTACTGAGAATGGAGTGGTGGTCTGCTTTTTCATAAGCATTGAACCGGTAAATTGTTTTTTCATTTTTTATTTCCTGAAGCATTTCATTCATGGCTACATTTGAATTTCTGATGAGTCCGTTTTCTTTTTCACCATAGGATACATGAATTCGACTAGAATCTTTCTTGGTAAGAAATTCATTAAACAATGGCTTTTGGATAAGCTCCGATTTATTCCACCAAATAGAAGGGGAGATAATGATATAGTTGGCAAATAAACGGGGCTTTTTTTGAAGGACGTAAAAGCTGAATAATCCCCCCAAGGAATGCCCAAGCAGCCCGCGTTGCGTTGAATCATTTTTGTATTTTTTATCTACGAAATCCAGCACGTTGTTTTCAAAGAAATCCAGAAAGGAATCGGCACCTCCGGTACTATTTTTATCAAGCAAAAGACTATTTTCTCCTCTCCCTGCGGTTATCGGAAATCCCATTTTCTCAAGATCATAGCGGCTTGGTGTGTAATCCATAGAACGTTCTCTGTTCCATATTTTTTGATTTCCCTTTGCTGAGATGCCTACCAAAATGATATCCTCCACATCCTGACTCAGGGAAATTATAGCATAAGATCCCAAAACCAATTCTGAAAGCCACCAACTATCAAGGTAGTACAGCACTTTATAGGATTGGTTTTTATCGTAATTATTGGGCAGGGTTACCTTTAGCGTATAGCTTTTATTATCTGCGGAAACCCTTTCATGAGTTTCTGTAAAGCTTCCATAGTTTGACAGTTGGGTATAGCCCTTGTTTTGCGTAAGGAGGGTAATAAGGATAAAAACGGATCGTACTAATTTCATTATTTTTTATTTTGGTGTTTTTGAAAGTTTGGAATGCTGAAAACAGCCAAATGTGATTTTACGAAAATAATGAAATCAGAACGAATAGTGCCTTTCTGATGATTATCCGGATGACCCGGTTGAAAATTGTTTGTTTTTTAAAAAAAATAGAAGAGGGGAAAGGAGATTTCCGCTCCATATGCATAGAACGAGGGACTAATAGAATGGTATAATGCTGAGAATGAATAAGTATGCCGCAACCATTATCCATACAGGAATTGATAGGTCACTTTCCTTTTCGAAGCTCCAAACTGTTTTTCTTCTTTTGTTGTGCAATAGCGGCATATACCTTGAACTCAGGTTTACCTGAAAGGGTTACTAATTTGTTATAACATTCAATCGCTTCGTTGTGTTGTTCCTTCCCTTCATAGCCTAATCCTTTAAAGAGCAGGACCGTATAATTGGAGGGATTATTAGCAAGCAGCAGGTCGAAGTATTTTATGGCATTGTCATACTCGGACAGCTTGAAATGCAATAGACCCCGTGTCCATTGAAGTATTTCGGTTTCCTCCGTCGATCCGTTTTTTAACAGGCTCTGTACCTCCATATTGAGGGAGTCTTTATTCAGTTGTTTAATAGCCTCATATCGGGTGGTATCCATTAATTGAAAAAATACGGGACAAGAAAAAATCAGGGATACGGAAATTCGCTCCCCGAGTTCCCGCCCGAACCGGAGTCCGGCATCATAGTCCGATTCATTTGCTGCGGTAATTATTTCAGATTGATAAAGCGCGGAGTCCTTGAGCAAGGCATACTCAAAACAATCGGTAAAATTCTCTGCAGTGAGCCCTTTGTATTCATTAAGACAATCACAAATACTTATTGAAATCAAAGAGTCAATATTTTTTTGTGTTTTTCCTGTTATAGAAAAGTGGATCAATAAAATGATAAAGAAATATTTCGCGAATTGGCGGGAAAAAGGTTTCATCCTGTGCTGGCTTTGCTTTTTTGGAGGGTTCATGTTTATTACCGGTTTATTATTTTTTATTAGACGATTAAAAGGGAGATTTATTTTATAGATCTGAATATCCTCCACCTTTTCTCTTGTTTTGAGCATTTTAAGCAGCTTTTTATGTTGAATGGCAGGATTAAATTTCCGGAATTTTGTAAAAGATTTTCCTCAAAGAACATAAAATAACTCAGGTAGGCTGCAAATTCCTTAACCGACTATAGGGTCCGGAGGAGCCAATTTTTAAATTCATCATTAAGATATTTTTCTTTTTTTCAGAAGGAAAAGTACCTTTTATCATTTTTAATAAATGGAATTTTTAAAGACACATCGGTTCGGGAATAGCGTCTTTATTTCCATTTATCCTACAGGCTTTCAAATATCAGACAGGCACATGCTTGCAGGTAAAAGGGTCAGCTGGCCGGCGAATGATGTATGATGATAAGTGTTTGGAATAATTTAGGGTAGGAATTGTGTCTTGGACGAATCCTTATGTTTTGGGGCGCTTTATGTTGCTTCAGCCTTTACAGGGGTCAGTTTTCCCAATGCCTTATTTTCAACTATGATAAAGTTAGGTTAGGGGGCTATTTTAAAATGTAGCTGACTTAAGGGTGCCGTTATGTTCCGGATTCTTTATGTGAGAGTCAGCATTTTTTTTTAGCAAACGGATTATCCGATATTCATTCCGCGTCCTCATACCTTGTTATAGCATGAGGATGCGGTGAAAGGGGGCGCTTTTTCTGAAAGGTTTTGGGGCATATCTTTTTTGGATCTTTATCACCCTTTTTTTATTTGAACAGCGGATAAAAATTGTTTAACCGATATTACAAAAAATGACCTTATAGTATTTAATTCTTCGTTTTATCTTTTGTCCTATTGTTTGGGCGTAATTTGTTTTCCATAATAGTTCTGAAGATCGGCCTCATACCTTTCGGTCAATTGTTCGCCGGGATTGTATTCAGGACTGTTTTTTACCTGCTCCTCAGTAGCATTCACCAGGACCGTATTATCTTCCCAGCTGATCTCTTTGATCAATTGAGGAGATATAAGGACTTTTTTGCCGGGAAACCAATTTCCGGTATCCACTAATATAAAATCAATTTGCCAGTTGGTGTCATTGATTAAGAAATCCTCTACGTCCCCAATATTGCCATCAGTGGCTCTCAGGTTATATCCCGTTACCGCATTGGTACTTCGTAAATGAGTATCGCCATTGGAGGAATCTTCTACCGGAGTATCCATTTCATCATGTACTACGGGAATCATTCCTGCAGGTTCCGACAGATTCATTCCCATTAGACCGAGCCCGCCATCGAGATAGTATCCACCCCAGGGGTAATAACTATATAAATCCCTTTCATGCTGACGGGAAACAGGTTTTTCTGTATCGATGTCCGGACTGTTTTTGATCTGTTCCATGGTAAGAAGAACATTGAATAGTTTCTGATTCCAATCCGTCTGTGTAACTGCCTGCGGGGACAGAAGCACTTTTCTGCCGGATAGCCAGGAGCCTGTTTCAACAATTAAGTACCGGATTGTCCAGCTTTTGTCATCAAAGTAAAAATCTTTTACTTTTCCAATTTCACCATCGGTACCGCTGATGGTAAAGTCCATTAAATTTTCAATAGGCTGTTTCATATGTGTATTTTTTAGTTCGTCTCTACGCTGTAGAGACTGGTTTTTAATTGTCACATGGTTCCGATAGCTATCGGATCCGAACATTCGGAACCCTGATGATCATTTGTGCTGGGTGTGCCGTTGGTCCGAACCTTCGGACGTGGAGATTTCATGTGTGTATTTTTAAGTATTAATTATAGTTATTTATGCATTAACGATTTGTCTGTTTTTTAAGGAAACTGTGTCTGTTTTTAAAGGTTCCTTTATGTTTTTTTCGGATTTAGTATTTATAGGGTTAACGCCCTTTTGTAAATTATTTTTTTGTTCTTCCTTTTCTTTCGCTATTCCTATGGGGTTCCCAAATAAATAAAAGAATCTTTTTCTCCAGGTTTTAGCTTTTTTTACATCATTCCATATATCTATTAGTTCGTGGAAATTTATATGTATGGGATTCGCTTTATTTTTTAAATTATGTGTAATTCCATATTTTACTTGTTCTTCTTCTTTTTGATAGGTATTGAAAAGCCGGTCCCAGATAATGAAAGTAGCAGCATAGTTTTTGTTGATGTATTTTTCCTGTGACCCATGATGCACCCGGTGATTAGACGGAGTAGCGAATATGTATTCTATAACAGGGTGTAACCGCCCGATATATTCCGTGTGTACCCAAAATTGAAATAACACGGCTATCTGATTTACGATAAAGAAAATAATAGGATGAAATCCTATCAGGGTTACCGGTAGCACGAATATTACTTTTAAATATTGCATCCAGCTAAGTCTGAAAGATACGGTGAGGTTGTAGTGCTCGCTGCTATGATGCACTACATGGGTTGCCCACCAAATGCGTTGATTGTGAGAAATCCGATGTGCCCAATAGCTGAAGAAATCAAATATAATATAGCAGGGAATAAATAGCCACCAACTAAAATACATTCTCCAGGGAACGAGGTTATAAACCCAAATAACTGCGTATAATAAAACAAACTTCAGCACAAAGGCAATCGCAATATTCCCTACGCCTACCAATATGGATCCGATCGTTTCGTCTTTCGTATAAAGCTCCTTATTTTGCCTGTATGAAATGTACCATTCCAGTAAAACAAAAAAGAACATGGCAGGTGCTGCCCAAACAATAATCTCAGGTGAGTTTTTAATAAGCTCTTGAATTTGTGAAAAGAGTATTTTGGGGGCTCCGAAAGGCGATTCAATATCCATGAATTGTATAAATTATTTTTATTTTTTTAATGTTATTTTTTACAGGAAAGAGTCTAACATTCAATTTTCTATTTCTTTATTTTTTTGATCTGCTCTGTTTTCCAGCAATCCTTTAAAATATATTATACTCCTGTACCATCAATTTGTGCCGGTAGTAAGTACCACCTGACCGCTTGGATATTGAACACTGGCATTGTCTTCAGCGGTAATAAAGAACCCGATTGGTTTAAACGAGGATGTCGTACTCAGAGAACTTTTTAGGGTATTCGAAAGGAAGCCGCTCGAAGTATTCAATTGTCCGATATTTTTTCTTCCGTTGCCTTCCGTTTCCATCCAAACGATGTACAATTCTCTTGATGGATTCAGTCTTGATGCCTCTGCAAGGCGCTTCACGTCTAAATCAATTTTATAATTGCTGTTGGCGTCCTTTTTTACTTTTACTGTACCCTCTGCGGCAGGCACAATCGAAGAAGTAGAAAACGTGTATTTACTGCTTCCGCAGGATTGAAGGATAAAGAAGGCAAACAAAAGCGTAAATACTTTAGAGAAGATCCTCGTTAGCCTGTTTGTATTTAAAATTTTCATTGTAATATATATTTATTGTTTGTATTTAATTTACTTAATCTAAGTAGCGGCCAACATACAGAGGATTTCTCTTCCGGATTTTTGATCAAAATAACATATCGTGCTGTTTTTGTTGTTGAAAAACTTAGCGAGTAGAAAGTTGAGCGCATAAAAAAGAAAATATCCACCCAGGTTTCAATATGAAGAACCTATAATGAAATCGTTCTTTTTTTGCTTATGAAATGATATCAGAACCAAAATATTGACTATTATTATAATAATTAAAGTTCCTGAAAAACTATCTGTGAAGCGTTATATTATTCTGTTAAAAAGTTATATAATTTTCATAGTAGCAACATCTTAGAGATGCTTTTGTAATGGGAAATCCTTCCAACATAAATTGAAATTTGCCCTTAGATGCAATTGAGTACTCTTGTTTTTTAAGGAGCAGGAATCCTTCTTAATTTGGTTTTTTTGAGGACAGTTTCTATTTCGGGATATTAATATTCCGTACTCGTAACAGGAAGCTGCATGGGATATCCATTTAATTTTCAACTATAGAAGAATTTAGCAGAAGGTATTTTTGTTCCTCACTACTGTGTTATTTTAATTGAATCCATGATTTAGAAAAGGCACTCGATTTACAATTACATGGCGATATTTAAGAAGGATATGGTTATGCAATTATTCATTGCTTTTGCTGCCAATTGATCGAATAGAAATGGTGTTGGAATATTTGTCAATCATCCCTGCCAATACGCTGGTATATGTTTCCTAAAGAATAAATTTATTACGCTTTTATTTAAGATTATTTTGAAAGGAATAACGACTGTAAGCATGTACTTAAAAGTGAAATTTGAGCTGTCCTGTTCCATTGACCAATTTTGTAATGGCATCTTTTAAATTTGCAAATGTCTGATCGTCAATATCAATTTCGATTTCATACATTTCCTGATTGAGTTCCAACACAAATTTTGTTCTGTATAAATCAATTTTAAAGTCCGTTAATTCAGTTGTGCTTTTTATTTCGCTTGATTCAAAGGAATAATAATCTTTTTCATCGCTGTCTTCGGGATACGTTCTCTGAAGCGAAATATACTGTCCTATAGCCGCCATTATTTGGTCGATGCTCCAGTCTTCTTCCATCTCATAGTTGTCTTCATTTTCCGAAAATGAAATAGTGCAACCCAATTCCTCATCACTTATGGATACTTCTTTAGATTTGAATTTCATATTCTGATTTTTATATTACTTTTTGCAACGATAGTATAGGTTTGAACATATTTAATGGGCTCCCCTTTTGTATGGTAATCATGTGTACTGCATGCAGTGGTTATTCACCGATTCTAAAGGGTGCAGAAGTCAAAATCAACTTTACGGTGTTCGCCTTTCCTGCGATATAGCATACAATACAGAAAAGCTAATTAATTGTGATGCAGTACAGGATGAGAGTTGCCATTAGTAGTAAAATTTTCATGGGTAATGGTACTCACCGGGCAAATATCCTCACAAACCATACAGGCAATATCGCAGGGCGTATTGACGGCAATAGTATCGAATGCGGAAATAAATCCCGCTTCGTGTGGACATACTGCTACACAGGCGCCGCAATTGATGCAGGCGTTCCATCCTATTTGAAATACCACAGGCTCTTTACGATTCATTGGTCTTAAACTTTTTTGTAAACGGATTGTGGATTAAAATAATCGGCCATCGTTTCATACAAACTGAGGTTGCGCTGATCAATATCTTTTATCGTGAAAATTGATTTTTTAAGATCGTACAATTGCCACATTTTGTTCCCCAATCCATCCATCCAGTTATCCTGATAACCTTTCATGTTTTCTAATTTTGCAGGTGAATCAGATTCAATCAATCCGGCAAGAAAATTTCCGGCAATCATGCCACCAATCAGGGCAGTGTGTAAGCCGCCGCCCGTTATCGGGTTTACATGCCGGGCTGCATCTCCTACCAATAGCATATTAGCGGCATATTGGGTGCGTAGAGGTGCTGCAAGCGGAACGCCGCCTCCCTGTACTTCAAGGATGCGGGCATGTTTAAACCGTTCTTTCAGAAAGGAATTGTTTATAAAATGGTCCAAATGCCATTGAGCATTGTGTTCAGTCATTGTACGAATAACCCCCAATCCAATCTCGGCATAGCCATGACCCTTGGGGAAAATCCATGCATATCCACCCGGTGCCCATTCATGACCTGTTACAATTTCAAGCATCCCATGCGTTTCTACGCCATCCACTACAAACTGCAGGCAACTAGCCAATTCAGTCATTTTTATATGGGTATGCAAACCGGCCCATTTTCCTACCTGTGATTGCAATCCATCTGCACCTACTATAACCTTCGTACGGATGGTAATGTCTTTATTAAACTTGCGCAGGTATACTTCGCAGGTGCCATCTTCTAAAGGTTTGTAGTTTATGCCTTCCGTTTTTAACCATACTTCTGCACCGGCCCGTTCGGCAAGGGTCATCAGGTATCGGTCAAAACGCCGGCGATCTACTACATATCCCAATGGTTTTTTAGAAGCACCCACGCCGTATTTTTCCGGTTTCAGTACGCGATAATCAATATTGGTTTGATCTCCTTTTTCATTATACACCGTAAAACCGTAGATGGCCTCGAGTACAAATTCAGTATTGGGTTCAATGCCGGCCTCTTCTAAGGCACTTGCACTCAATGCCCCGGAGCACTGAATCGGTGCCCCAAGTTCCTGTCTTTTATCTGCTAATAGTACCTTCAGGCCCTTCTGTGCTGCAATACGCGCTGTTGTTGTACCTGCAGGCCCACAACCAATAATTACAATATCGAAATCAACGGGATTCATAGAAATTTGCCATTGGTAAAATGAGTAGGCAATCTAAGCCAAAACTCTTACAACGTACAGGTGAAGATGATTGTTCTGTAATAGTTGCTCATTATACAATTCGGGATAAAAGTTGCAATATTCACACATTTTCATTCCTGATTTCAATGGATACAGGTTGTCTGTACGATCCAATACGGTGCCTTATCATGGCAGCTAGAGGGTTCCTTTTCCCATATTCAGGCTATCCGTTCCCTTACCACCTGTTGATGGATATTATGCCATTCATAGTATTTTTCGTGCCGGGTTAGTAACTTCCGGGGCACAGCAATGGCATTGCTCCTAAAGGGGGAATTCTTTTTTATTTTATGGATTTTCAGTAGTTACATCCCTTGCTGACTTTGCATCATCCGGGGTCTGTTCGAGGTCTCTGTCGAAGGCATATAAGACATCGCTGTTGGCTTTTTCACCACCGGCAATCTTTATCTTATCTATCAGGTTTAGCGTAAGGGTTTCTTCTTCTGTCTGCTCTTTTACAAACCACTGCATAAAATTCCAGGTTGCCCAATCTTCTTCTTCCAGACTCATTTTCACCACTTTGTAAATACCGGTTGTATTATCCACTTCATGCTCAAATATCCTTTCAAAACAATTGTTTATGCTAGAAGGATTTTCCGGAGGTGCCGGAATAGCGGTTACTTGTACTTTAGCGCCTCTTTTTAATATAAATTCCAAAATCTTCATCATGTGGTTGCGCTCCTCATGTGCATGTCTGAAAAGAAAGTTGGATATGCCACCAAATCCATGGTTGTCGGCCCATGCACCATAAGACAAATAGATCTGTGAAGCATGTGCTTCTTTGGTCATTTGGGCATTCAGCGCTGCCGCAAGCGTTTTTGAAAGTCGGTTTGTATTCATTTAAAATATTTCTTTAATAATGATGATTTCATTTCCAAATAAAAGGATTAACTGCTTTTCGAGGGATTCCATCATGAGCGACAGAAAGCATATATAAAATGTTTTTTTGGCTGCGTTTTTGTAGTTGCTCATCGTTGTTTACTTTAAGCATGTACCTCAACCGATAATGCTTATTGAGCCGACTTTCCTGTATTTTGCTTTGAAAATACCGGATGTTTCAAATCAATGTCTTCAAAGGCATAAAGATGGGCATATTGTTGCCTATAATCTTATACAATCATCAGTAAGATTTATATCATTCGCACAGAATTGGGGCTTAGGGGTCGTGGAAGGGTCCTGTGCAGGGTAGGGAGGGTGAGCAGGATGAATCCCCTCCTGCCATACAAACAGGAGGGGTTAACTTTATTTACAATAAATTTTTGCAGCTTCCTTTACAGCTTCAGAGTGCTCAAGGTTTTTCATATGTTCATTTTTTTAGTGCGCAGGCTCTCGCCTGCTTGTTTTTATTTGTCATATGGGTCCGAATATTCGGATCGAAACTTCGGATCCGAATATTCGGATCGAAACTTCGGATCCGAACATTCGGATCCTAAATGATCATGCGTGCTTGGGTGTGCGACAGGTCCGAAGGTTCGGACGTGGGGATTTCATGTAGAAATTTGGATCAATTTTTTTCATGATGTCAGATAACTATTGCAACGCAATTCAAAGGTTTCATAGTCCTGAAAGCCGTTGATGCCTGAAAAGTGGAGAGGACAACCAAAAACGGGACGCCTTACTAAAAGCCCCACTTCCAAACCGCTATTTCTTACCCATAATCAACTCTTTCAGTAAAGCGTTTTCATGCTGTAGCTTTTGAATTTCGGCTGCTTGCTGGTTCATAAGGCTGTCTTTGGAGGCTGACAACTCCCGGTTGTAGCCATATTCCGGTGGCAGGCTATTGGCTATATCAATAAAAAAATTGTACTTCAGCGCCCGGCAAACACGCAGAAGGGTAGATGTTTTTATGCTATCCCGCTTTTCGTAAGTATAAATGGTGGTGTTGGGGATGCCAATTTGTTTTGCAAGGCTCGTTCTTTGCAGGTTGTTGCGGTCAATAAAGGCTTTAATCATCCGACCAATATGCAGGTTGTTTTCCATAGGAAGGCTTTTGCCAAAAATAATACGATTTTGAATAGGGATATGCTG
Organism: Gillisia sp.; assembly: GCA_041752645.1. Lineage (GTDB taxonomy): Bacteria > Bacteroidota > Bacteroidia > Flavobacteriales > Flavobacteriaceae > Gillisia. Next base: position 19,398 of record JBGSWA010000466.1, read on the forward strand.
ATGCCTATCTCCTTTTTCTGTTTTTTAGCTAAAAAATTGCAAAAAATGGTACATTCATTATTGAAAAATGTATAAATTTTAAAAAAATTGTACTCCTATTCCGGAAGCAATGAATTATAACTTGTATAATTGTCCTTATATTACGGCAACAATGAATTATAGTTATTATAATTATACTTTTATTCTCGCAGCATTGAATAATAGTAACTAAATTATACATCTTTTACCGCAGCAAAGAATTATATATACAAATACATCATTTTATTCCCTTTTTTTATACATACTATTACTTTTTACGATAATCTTCGGCTTGGTTTGGTACAATGGCATAAAGTTCCGGCGATGTTACCCGGCTTCCGAACCCTGATGGCGTATCTCTGCACCTTTGTTCCTGACCCAAAAACCACAGCCCATTTTTCCGCGTTAATTCTCTTCAACCCTTGCGGTTAATTTTCCCAGCGGCTTTTACCTGCCTGCCGGAATGGGGAAGCGAATGGAGCGAATCCATTGGTTTTAGGAGGATAAAACTGGCTATAAATAATCTGGAAAGGATGGGGTTTACTGGCTAAATTTGTGGTGAATGCGCAACAAGAATGGGTTTTATTGGGTGGTAAAAACCTAAGAGCGATATTATTGTACTGCCTTGTAGATGCCGCTCATATCGCCCAACAAGGTGTAACCTTGAAATTACTCTACTGAAGCGATGCGTCAGAAATTTTGTCGGCTTTAAGCTATCAAATATAAATAGTATATTAATAGTAATGCAACTTCGCCTAACTGAAAAGTTTGCAAATAATAGGCGCTATATCGGGAGGTTGTTCTCTTGTCTGAGTTTGGGATTCCCCAACACTTTAACCTTCCTACCTCGCAAACACCATGTTCGTTAGCAACAACCGTCAACAGATTCAAACTTGATAATTCAAATAATCATTAAATCTTACATTCTTTATGTAAATTGCCCTTTAATAAGATAAGTTATAAATGAAGGAAATCGATAAGATTTTAAATGCTATTGAAGAAAGCATTAAGAAAGGAGTATATAAGCCTGTTGAAACGGAAAAAGTTGAACTAAAACCAACGCCACCAAATCTTAAAGGCTCAACTGCATTATTGCAAAGTATCTGTGCCTTCTTAAATACTCAAGGAGGCATTCTAATTGTCGGAATCAAAGACAACAACAATGTAGCAAAAAAGCACTATGAAGTAAAAGGTTACTCTGAGGACTTTGAAAATGTCATTAAAGAATTCGGATCAAAATTCAGTGAAATAAATCAAGCAAAGTTGGATATTTCTCCTTATCTGATTTCACACGAAGTGAGAGAGTTTATGACAGATCGAATTTGTGTTATTTACATTGATATGCTTCCCGATGATTTGAAATTCGCATTTCTAAATGGTGTAGCTTATAAAAGAATTCTCACCGGAGATCATCCAATTGACCAAAACACAATCGAAGCTCATGAAGAATTTAAAGAAGAAATAAAAAATGCTCGCGAACTTGCAATTGTTCCTGAAGCAAGTGTAGACGATATCGATATTGATAAACTTAACGATTATATCTACCTTTTAAACCGGGAGGTCAAAACTGAAACAAATAAGAGAAGTATAGATGATGCTAGGTCTTTCCTAACTCGAAAAAAGTTCATCATTAACAATGAACCAACCACTTTGGGAATGTTGGTCTGTGGAAAGCATGTTAAAGATTTTTTGGGTTGGCGGGGACAAGTAGACGGTTTTGTTGATACTCCATATGATGTTGCGCAGGATAAAAAGTCCTTAATTGATAATGTTATTCCATTGATGGAAAGAAGCCTTAGCTATATTTTGAAGAACATCCAAGTTGGAGTAACTATTGAAAAAAGCGGGTCAGCTAAGCCAGAGTATCCTGAACAATTACTACGGGAAACAATTAATAATGCTATTGCCCATCGAGATTATAGTGTAGATAAGTACGTCAATATAAACATTAAACCAAATTCTTATATTGAGATAAGAAATCCCGGATCGTTCAAGCGTCAACTACTCGTTGAAGCCTTGTCCCATGAAATACCGGTACGCAGAATTATTCCAGATTCGAAACCAAGAAACCCAAGACTTGCAGATGTTCTAAAAGTATTCGATAAATGGGAAGGGAAATCTAGAGGAATGAGTAACCTTGTTAACGAGGCTCTTGAAAATAAAATAGATCTACCTTTTTATAGATTTTACAGTAAAGATGAATTAGGCCTATTTATCCAAAAAGGAAAGTTGGTTGACGAATCATTTATTTCTTTTTTAGAAGCATTTGATTTATATATTCAAAATAAGCTCAACGGATATTCTCTAACTAATGAAGAGACTTCAGTACTCGCATATCTTTTCAAATCTGAAAAAGCAAATTCAAATTATCGTCATACGATATTGTTAACACCTGATAACAATCATTTTGATGCAATCTCTCGTCTTTCTAAGTCAACTTTAATTTATAAACATCCTGAAAGTCCAAACCTATACCCTATTTACTTGCTTAATCGTGAGTTAATGCGAGAGGACTACAATACGGAATTACGTTCTGCATTCGGAGGCCAATTTGATGAGTTACCCTCCATTTACAAACAAACTTTGTCATTAATTTATCAAGTAAATACCTACAGCATAAGCAAATCCGTTAGTGCAACACAAGCGGGACGATTGCTATTTTATAAATCAGGCCGTCCATTAAATGACATAAAGGAATTCGATACTTTCAAACGAAAAATCTATGGAGTTTTCAAAAACTTAGTGACCCGAGGATTTATATTAAACGAAGGACGGAAGTATTATATAAACAACTCTTTTGAAAGAACACCATCATTATTTGACAAAAGCTAATATTAAAACTGTTGATAACTGTATCTACCCAATAGGCTGGGTTTCGTGTTCCAAGTACATTTTTGTGGCTAAAGAAACTTCGGTTCGGAGCCTTATTTAATATCTCCCAAACTATAAACCCGCATCCTTAAAAGCCCCCCCTCTCAAACCGCTATTTCTTACCCATAATCAACTCTTTCAGTAAAGCGTTTTCATTTGGCAGCTTTTGAATTTCGGCCGCTTGCTGGCCAATGTGGCTGTCTTTGGAGGCGGACAACTCCCGATTGTAGCCATATTTAGGTGGCAGGCTATTGGCAATATCCATAAAAAAATTATACTTCATTGCTCTCCAAACCTTTTCCCGCAGATCTGATAAATTGACTACATCTTTGCCAAAAGAAGGGAAATTCTTTATTTTAGACCCTGATACAACGTATCCATTCTACCAACCCCATATTTGAGATACTGCAATTAGTTCTGACTTTTGTGCCATGGAGAATATAATGACCATGGCAGAACGTATGCGTCGGCATATAGATGACTGCAAGGCAAGTGGGATGTATGTAGAAGA
>JBGSWA010000467.1:0-9379 GCA_041752645.1 Gillisia sp.
AGCTGTTTTGAGAGCTATAGAAATAAAGGCAGATGTGATATTAAAAGGTACCCGGGTAGATGGAATTTATACGGCGGATCCTGAAAAAGACAAACTAGCAACAAAATTTGACCATATTACTTTTGAGGATGTACTCAAAAAAGGTTTAAAAGTGATGGACACCACCGCTTTTACACTAAGCCAGGAAAATGAATTACCCATTATTATATTTGATATGAATACCCCCGGAAACCTGTTAAAAGTGGTTACTGGTGAAAATATAGGGACTAAAGTGAATTTATAATCAGACAAAAAAATTATTAAAGCCTTTCTTCAACTTTAAGTTTAAAAAAATGAATGACGAAATAGATTTTATATTTGAAAGCACCGAAGAGAATATGCGTAGCACCATAAAACATTTGGAAAAGCAACTTCTAAATATTCGTGCCGGGAAAGCAAGTCCAGCCATGCTGGGAGGGGTTATGGTAGATTATTATGGCAATATGACCCCGCTTAACCAGGTCGCAAATGTAAATACCCCCGATGCCAGGACAATAACAATACAGCCCTTTGAAAGAAAAATAATTCCAAATATTGAAAAGGGAATTATGATGGCCAACCTGGGATTTAATCCCATGAACAATGGGGAAAGTGTGATTATTAGTGTTCCCCCGTTAACTGAAGAGCGCCGCAGAGAATTGGTGAAAATGGCAAAATCTGAAGCCGAAGAAGCAAAAATAGGAATCAGGAACGATCGGAAAATAGCTAACAACGAAATTAAAAAGGTGGAAGTTTCAGAAGATGAAATCAAAATTGCTGAAGAGAATATTCAGGAACTCACAAACAGACACATAAAAAAAGTAGATGTTATTCTGGACCTTAAGGAAAGAGATATAATGACCATTTAATACGATAATAAGATCTTTCATTTAAATTTATTATTGTTCAGCTTCAATTCATAGAATTTAATTTTTTTTTAAAATTACTGCTGTTTTTTGAAGCTGAATTTTTTCTTTTGATTTGTGCTTGGAGTTCTTGTTCTTAAAGATTCCCAGGTCATTTTTTGAAATAATATCTTTATGCGAATATTCCTTTTATTTACTCTTTTTATCCTTTCTTTCCAAAATTTGGTAGCACAACAAATTATTCGGGGAAAGGTTGTAAATCGGGATTCGGGGGAACCACTCCCATATGCCAGGGTACAACTTTCAGAAGACAATCAAACCCTTACAAATAGTAAAGGCACCTTTCTCATTAAGATAGGTAAGGAAGTCGATCAATTAATGATTTCATACGTTGGATTTATCCCTCAGGCAGTTCAACTATCTTTTGAAGAGCACTCCTATCTAATCCAACTTGTTCCTAAATTCGAAAAAATTTCGGGGTTTTTTATCCTTCCAAAAGAAAATCCTGCCAATCAAGTTATCAGGCAGGCCATCAAAAATAAATCTCTGAATGATCCAGAACTGGCACTAGAGAGTTATAGTTTCAAAAGCTATAATAAATTTATTATTGACAATCAATCCGGAGATTTAACCGCCATCGTCGATTCAACCAATCAGGAAATAAAATCCATTTTAAATCAGGGCCGTGCTTTTCTTTCAGAAATAGTCGTGATCCATTTATTCAAAAAACCCAATTCCAGCAAGCATTTTGTGGAAGCAATACGTACCGCCGGATTTAAAAATCCGGTCTATGATCTGCTTTCCACAAGGGCACAACCCATTTCCTTTTATAAAAACGATACTCGAATTTTTGAAACCGATTATTCTTCGCCATTGGCCGTTAACGCCTTAAAAAATTATTCCTATAAAACCCTGGATACACTGATCAATTCAAAACGACCTGCGTATATGATTTACTTTAAACCAAGTCGGGGAAAAACAGTTTCCGGATTGGAAGGAATCCTGTACCTCGATACAGTTTCCTTTGCAATTCAAAAGGTAAAAGCCCAGTTTATAGGAGAAGTTGAACTGGAAATTGAACACAATTACGAGTATTATGAAAATGAAAAAATATGGTTTCCCGGAGATCAATCCATTTCTTTAAAACCGGGTAAAGGAAAAAAGGATATCTCAGTTTTTGGAGGAAATATTTCGTTGGGCACAGTGCAGCGAAAAAAAACATTTCTCAATAAAATATTGGGCTCAGGAGAAATTAAAGAAAACCAATACTTAAGCTCAACTACAACCAATTTTGACATTGAACTTAACGTACCGGTCCAATTAGAAAAAACGGCAGCAACTGTTGTTGTCCCTGAGAAATCTAGCAGGAAATCTATCAATTACTGGGCAGCCAACCGCAAGGAGACTTATACCTTTGAAGATGAACTTACTGCAATCTGGGTAGACAGTATTATTAAAACTCAAAATATTGAACGTAAAATTGAAGTTAAAAAAGCTGTTTTAAAAGGCTTTTATCCCATAGGATTCTTTGATCTAGATATAGCTAAATTAATAAAATACAGCAACTACGAAGGGGTTAGATTCGGACTTGGCGGGCAGACCAACGAAAAATTTTCGAGGATCTTCCAATTAAACGGATATCTTGTTTATGGTTCTTCGGATGAATTATTTAAATATGGAATTGGAGCAGCAACCCTAATAAACAAACCCACCGGTACTTGGCTTAAAGTAAATTATAGTGATGATATTAAAGAGGTGGGAAGTTTCAAATATATACGCGGGATCCAAGATTTTTCATTGCTCCAACCCCGGTTTATAAATATCAGTTTTTACTATCGAACTAAAAACCTACAAACCAGTTTCCTTCACCGAATCACTCCAAGACTGGAAACCGAATGGCTCTTGTCCAGAAGCGATATTTCTCAATTAGGGGATTATGCCTTTTTAAACAATAACCAGATTTACCGGGATTATATTATTACAGAAGCAAAACTTGGTTTTTTATGGAGGCCGTTCAGCAGGTTTTTAAGCACTCCTGAAGGTTATGAGGTCATTGATAAAGGATATCCACAGTTTACGGGGCAAATTTCAAAAGGTTTTTCAAATTTTATTGAAGGCGATTTTGATTTTACCAAATTTGGGTTAAAAATAGATTATAGGATCAATCGCCTGGATCAATCCAAGACAGAGTTTACCCTTGAAGGGAACTACGGATTTGGAGACCTGCCCTTAACCCATAGCTTTCATTCCTATCCCAATAGTGCCAACGAGGGCCGAATTTTAAAACGATATTCCATCGCAGGAAAATACAGTTTTGAAACCATGTATTTCAACGAATTTTTCAGTGACCGGCAATTGGTACTTCACGCCCGGCATCAATTCCGGCCAATTGCAATTTCAAACAAAATTAAACCTGAAGTAGTGCTGCTCTCGAGACATGTTATCGGGGATTTTAAAAATAGGGAAGCGCATCAAAATATAGAATTCAAAACTTTGAGACACGGTTTTTCTGAAGTAGGACTGGAGCTCAACAATATATTGCTCGGTTTTGGCTTGAGTGCAGGATACCGTTACGGGGCTTATCATCTGCCAACCTTCAGTGAAAATTTCTCATTTAAATTCACCTTTCAGCTTAAAATCTAATTTTAACAGATTAATTCTCTTAAGATCAATTAACACCAAGGCTTTTTATACCTTTGCAGTCGCATAAAAACCAGCCATGTCAAAAATATTCAGCTTTGGATTTTGGAACTCCATCGCCCGTGTAATTCTCAGAAACCGAATCACTATACTAGTCATTATTATAGCGATCACCATCTTTTTTGCCACACAATGGCAATACATGAAATTCTCTTATACTGAAGCTAATTTATTGCCGGATGATGATGAAATAAACCTGGCTTATAACGATTTTTTGGACAAATTCGGGGAAGAGGGTAACCTGATCGTCTTGGCGGTAAAAGATACCACACTTTTCACCCCTGAAAAATTTACAGCCTGGAACAAGCTCACAGAAACCTTAAAAGCATATAAGGAGGTAGACCAGATCGTTGGGGTGGGAAACCTCAAGAAATTACAAAAATTTGAAAATCCCAGCAGATTTGAAATGATCCCGCTGAAAACTCAGGTTAGATGGGATAGCACAGCCGTTGCCAGTTATAGGGAAGAACTTTTTAACCTGCTGCCATTTTATAAAAACCTGGTAGTTAGCGGCACTTCCAATACTGTTCAAACGGCCTTGTATCTCAATGAAGGGATCGTAAATTCCGAAGAGCGCAAGGTCTTTGTTCTGGAAAAATTGAGGCCGCTTGTAGAACAATTTGAAAATGAGTTTGAGCTGGAGGTGTACGTCTCGGGAATGCCCTATATAAGGACCCTTAATGCCCAAAATATCATCGACGAAATTGGCCTGTTCATTTTAGGGGCACTCCTGGTAACTTCCCTGATCTTTTTCTTTTTCTTCCGCTCGGTTAGGGCAACCCTTATTTCGATGATCACAGTATTAATTGGAGTAATGTGGGCTTTTGGGATTATCGGGTTTTTACATTATGAGATTACGGTACTTACCGCCCTTATTCCACCTTTAATTATTGTTATCGGAATCCCCAATTGCATTTTCCTGATCAATAAATATCAACAGGAAATAAAAATCCATGGAAATCAGGCAAAGTCCTTACAGCGGGTAATTTCAAAAGTGGGAAATGCCACCTTGCTCACAAATGTAACCACAGCATCAGGATTTGCAGCTTTTATCTTAACAGACAGCACGCTTTTAAAAGAATTTGGGATTGTAGCCTCCATAAATATACTCGCGCTTTTTATGTTATCTCTGGTGATAATCCCCATCATTTACAGTTATATGCCGCCACCTAAAGACCAGCATTTAAAACACCTGAATAAACGCTGGATCGGGACTTTTGTGGATTGGACTGTAAAAATGGTGAAGAATCACAGGATCACTATTTATATGGTTTCCATAATTTTATTGGCAGCCAGTATTATTGGTATCTATAGCATCAAAATTTCAGGGAGTTTATTGGAGGATATGCCTCAGCAAGCCGATTTCTTTAAGGATATTCGATTTTTTGAAAAGGAATTCAACGGGGTCTTGCCATTGGAAATTGTAATAGATACGAAGCAACCCAAAGGCGCCTTAAAACTGGCGAACCTAAAAAGGATGGAAACTCTTGAAACGGCTATTTCCGAAGTACCTGAACTTTCAGCCCCTCTTTCCGTGGTTAGATTAGCCAAATATTCAAAACAGGCTTATTACAACGGAAATCCTAAATATTATCAATTGCCAACCTCACAGGAGCAAAATTTTATCGCACCCTATTTAAAAGGGATTTCTTCCGAAGGAAATTTACTCAAAGCCTATATAGATTCTACCGGAAGATATGCCCGGATGACCACTTTTATGAAAGATATAGGAACCGATGAAATGAAACGCATCGAAGATAACTTATGGCCCCAAATTGATAAAATTTTTCCCAAAGAACGTTTTGAGGTGAGCATGACTGGAAAAGCGCTGATTTTTCAGAAAGGAACCTCTTATTTGGTAAATAATTTAATTATTTCGCTCTCATTGGCTATACTACTAATAGCATTGCTAATGGCCTGGATGTTTCGTTCCCTGAGAATGATCTTGGTGTCGCTTATTCCAAACTTACTTCCTTTATTGGTCACGGCAGGAATGATGGGTTTTCTTGGAATTCCTATTAAACCATCAACCATACTGGTATTTAGCATTGCCTTTGGGATCTCAGTAGATGACACGATACACTTTCTGGCAAAATACAGGCAGGAGTTAAAAGCCAATGACTGGAAAATAAAACGTTCGGTTTACGCTGCATTGAGAGAAACCGGAGTGAGCATGTTTTACACTTCCATTGTGCTTTTCTTTGGATTTTCGGTTTTTATGATAAGCAGTTTTGGTGGCACCGTGGCTCTGGGAGGTTTGGTTTCTGCAACATTACTTTTTGCTATGCTTGCAAATTTATTGTTGTTGCCTTCCTTATTACTTTCTTTGGAAAGAAATATTGCCAATAAAGATACCCTGAAAGAACCTGCAATTCAAATAATTACGGATGAGCAAGACGAACTTCTCGACGATAAATAAATCAATTAAAATCAAAAATAGGCACTTGCTAAGCTAGTAAGGAAGATTTATCTTTGATTTCTGAAAAAAAACTCAATTAAAATGATAAAATTAAAAATTGCTGAATTATTGAACAGCAATCAATATTTGCAGGAAGTTGAAGTTAAAGGCTGGGTTCGCTCCTTTAGAAGCAATCGTTTTATAGCTTTAAACGATGGTTCTTCCATCAATAACATTCAATGCGTTATTGATTTCGAAAATACCAATGAGGAAATTTTAAAACGCATTACAGTTGGAGCCGCCCTCTATGTAAAAGGAATTTTAAAAGAAAGTTTGGGCAGCCAGCAAAGTGTGGAAGTTGAGGTGAACTTCATTGAGATATTGGGTGATGCTAATCCCGAGGAAGTGAAGCTCACCATTTTATCTCCAAAGCGCCACAGCCTTGAGAAATTGAGAGAACAGGCACATTTAAGAATAAGAACCAACACTTTTGGAGCCGTGATGCGGGTGCGTAGCAAACTTTCCTTTGCAGTGCATAGTTATTTTCAGCAAAACAATTTCCATTACGTGAACACCCCTATAATTACCGGCAGTGATGCCGAGGGTGCCGGGGAAATGTTTAAAGTGACTGCCTTGGACCTTAAGAATCCTCCAAAAAATGAAGCCGGAGAAATAGAGTATAAAAAAGATTTCTTCGGAAAAGAGACCAACTTAACTGTTTCCGGGCAGTTGGAAGCAGAAACCTACGCTTTGGCTTTGGGACAGGTATATACTTTTGGCCCCACCTTTAGGGCAGAAAATTCAAATACTTCCCGCCATTTGGCGGAATTCTGGATGATCGAGCCGGAAGTGGCCTTTTGTGATCTCGACGGAAATATGGACCTTGCCGAAGATTTTATTAAATACGTGGTCAAATACGTTTTGGAGCAATGCAAAGATGACCTGGCATTTCTAGAAAACAGGTTGGAAGAGGAAGAAAAATCAAAGCCCGAGGGCGAACGCGGCGAACTGAGTTTGGTCAATAAACTCAAGTTTGTCACAGACAATAATTTTAAACGCGTAAGCTATACCGAGGCGATTGATATTTTAAAGAATTCAAAACCCAACAAAAAGAAAAAATTCCAATATCCAATTGATGCCTGGGGTATTGATTTGCAAAGCGAGCACGAACGCTTTTTAGTCGAAAAACACTTTAAATGCCCTGTAATTCTGTATGATTACCCTGCTAATATCAAGGCATTCTATATGCGTCTAAACGAAGATGGCAAGACCGTTCGCGCAATGGATATCCTGTTCCCCGGAATTGGGGAAATCGTAGGAGGATCGCAACGGGAGGAACGCCTGGAGGTTTTAAAAGAAAAAATGAAAGCCCTGGACATTGACGAGAATGAACTTTGGTGGTATCTGGATACACGAAGATTCGGGACCTGTGTTCACAGCGGATTTGGATTGGGCTTTGAGCGCCTGGTTCAATTTGTAACGGGAATGACCAATATCAGGGATGTGATCCCCTTCCCTAGAACTCCGCAAAACGCCGAATTTTAAATGTAATAAGATTTTAAACAACCCGGTCCATTTAATGTCGGGAGCGGGTTGTTTAAAATTCATTCAGGTCATATTTTGTGTTTTTATAAATCTTTTTAAAGAGCTAAAAAGGCCTCCTATTCAATTTCACACCCGGTTTAATTCCTCCAATAATGCTTTCCGCCTGGGATATTCTTTTCTAAAATCATCTATCAATAAATCCACTGCCCCGGTAGCTCCCAATTTTTTCATTCTGCGCAAATACCGGCAAGCAGTTTGGTAGTGGTCTCTGCCCATGTACATTTTTAAATAATTTGTAATTCTTTCGCTATACAGTTCAAGCATTTCAGGCGTATAGTTTTGACAAATATTTTTCGTTTTCCTCTATATTCCCAAGGGAAACATTTTCTTTTAACAGCAGGAATAACCTGTCCCACCATTGTTCATTGATATAAATTTTTCGAATCAATTCGCCATATGTCCAATTACTTTTTGGGGTAATTTCTTTAATTATTTCTTCCAGGAAAGCATTCCACTCTTTCTGTTCCACTGTGTTTTTTAAGATTATATAATAGTCCTGACTACCCCTAAAGTCATGAATTAATCGAAATCTGGAATACTCAATTATTTTAGGCAGGTCATTTTGGGCTTGTGCAATTTTCAATAACCATTCATACCATTCAATTGCCAAACCGGGTTTGTCTTTCTTTTCAATTTCAATTCCATATTTTGAAAGGACAATGGCCTTTTCAAAGTTTTTGTTTTGAAATGCTTTTTCAATTTCAGCCCTTCTTATGTATATATTTGAAATATTCTCTGCTATAAATTTTTCAACTTCCCTCTCCCCTTTAAATCTCTGCAGTAAATCCAGTTTTAAAAATTGTGCCTTGTCCCGCTGATAATCCCCCTTTTCAGTATCCAAGCTTCTCATTATCATCTCTGCTTCTTCAATATCTGCCGCAATATCTGCAGCGATCTGGAGCATTCCCAAATGCCAAGACCAACCGGAGAACACCTCTTTTTTATAGGTGTCTAAACAATATTTGAACAAAACCTCCCTTATTTCTTTTGGTAGTTCCACTGCGGCCATTTTTTCCATCATTTCCATAGCGGAATGTATAAAATACCCTAAATCTCCATTGCTGTCATCGCCGTATTGAAAAGCTTCTGTCATTTCTTCCAGCAAAGCACAGCTTATATAAATCACGTTCTTATAATCTCCCTTTTCTAAATATTTTACGGCGTTAACTACAAATACCTCTGTAGTATTTACCACATCCTTCATTTCTGACCAATTTATGAAACCATCCCTGCCTGCTGCTGTTTTGAGGATTGAATGAATTTGTTTTTTATAGAATTCTTTAGATTGATCTTCTCCCAAATACCCAAATGACGCCAAAAACAGGTTCCTAAACTTCCGATCGCTTTTACTGGTTTCCACAATAAATAACTCTAATTCTTCGGGGGTAATGGTTTTAAGCAAAGCTTTTACCTTTTTTGAAACCGACTTTGTTCTCGGTTTCTTTTTTGCCACAGGTTTTGATGATTTTATTGTGTCAAGGCTCAAAATATCTTTTTGCAGATAAAAGATCACTGCAACAACGTGCTTGCAAACCGGGCCCATATCGTAGGGACAATCACAATGATGTTCTTCAATGGTATTGTTCTTTATTTTAAATTGAACTGTGTATTGTTCTGAACCAATAACAGAGGCTTCATATCGGCAGGTTGCAATCTCGGAAAAATCAGTGACATAGCCTTTTTTAAAATTAAAAAGCCCTCTTTTAAGAATAGTTTCGTCAATAATTTGTTCGAAGGTATTTAAGGGAATTTTCATATAAGTCTTTTAATCCTGCTAATTTTTTTCTCGTAC
>JBGSWA010000468.1:0-4941 GCA_041752645.1 Gillisia sp.
CATATACAGGCACAGGTAGCTTTACGGCTAGAATTGGACTTAATACTTTTACGGTAAGAGACATTAATGGATGTACTGCAACGACAAGTATAAATATTTCTCAACTAACTGCAGGAAGAGTTTCAACAGGAAGTCAGCAAAATGTTGCAGCGGTAACTAATACAGAGAATTCATCCAATAAATTCAACATAAGCACTTTCCCTAACCCAACTATAAATGAAATTGGCTTATTAGTAGAAGGGAAAAACAATGAAAAGGTAAAGGTTTTAGTCATGAGGGAAGATGGAAGAATTGTTTTTCAAACGGAAGGCATTACCAATAAAATTTATAAATTTGGAGGCAGTTTTTCTACGGGTATATATATAATTAAAGTTACTAATGGCACAGAATTAAGAACTATAAAGGTTATCAAAGCTCTCAGGTAACTTACATATTATATTGAACGCTTACAAAATGAAAAGATCCCAATGCTTAGAAGCTTTGGGATCTTTTCATTTTGTAAGTGAACTAAATTTATTGCAAGTAAAACGATATGGTTTCCTTAGCGATGTTTTCCCACGAAAACTCGCCCTTTACAAATTTATTTTTAATATTGTTTGCCATTTTTTGTCTTAAGTCTTCATTCATAATCAATTTGTCAATCGCATGGGCAAACGAAGCCGCATCCATTTTATCCACAATCAAGCCCGTAATATTGTGCTCAATTACCTCTTTAAAACCATCCATATTGCTTGCCACAATTGGCTTTTGAAAAGGAAATACTGTCATTGGAATTCCGCTTTGGGAGGCTGAACGATACGGACATACAACCAATGTACATTTCTTTATCAAGTTGATTATTTCTTCGTTGCTGATGGTATTATTTATAAATTCATAACTGTCAACTCCATCAAAATTGAAGTATGGATCTCCACCGCCAGCAACGATAAGGTGTACCTTTTGCGTTTTTTGAATAATTTTTACGGCATCTATTAGGATATCAATACCCTTATACGGAACAATTCGACCAAAATGCAGAACAATCGGAATTGTTCTGTTTGTTGTTTGCTCTTTTTCATTTTTCTCATTTGATGAAAAGAAATCATAGGTTTCATATAAACTAAACCTAATCATTTTATAAAGATCATTATTAAGTGGTTTTGATGAAATTGATGACCGAAATGCTAAAAAACGTTCTTTTGAAATAAGAGAATGAAATATTACCGGAATTTCATATTTTACCAAATTTTTTAATGTAGTTAAATTATCAGAATCTGTATCGCCCGTATGAGCGGTGACTTCATGAAGTGTTTGAATTAAATGCTGATTCCTTAAAAGATACATTACCATCAAAGAAAACCGACCGCTTGTATGGATTAAATGAATTACTTCAAATTTCCGTCTAATTAAATGCCTGCTCAGTCTCCAAGCATAATATATATCTGAAAAAAGATAACGTTTTCCTGAACCCGCAGGAAAAATAAAAAACTTTGTTGTAAGGACCGAAAGATAATTACAAAGCCCTTTACCCATTTTTTGAGTTAAAATATCACTTTTGATGAAACCATTGGGTTGCCTATTATTTGTAAAATCAATGACAAAAACATTTTGATTGAACTGAGGCATTAAGCCGTATAAGTGTACATCTACATTTTCATCTGCAAGATGTTTAGCTAGTGGCATAGTAGAATCTAGACAATAAAAAGAAACTAATGCAATTTTCATTTTATAAACGAATTTAATTTATAAGTACTTGTGTTTTCCTTTTCCTTATTTATGATTAATCTTTATAACTTCATGGGCTATCATTTAAATAAGAAATCAAACATTTGTTTCTGATGGTTTCATTATTTGTATTAAAACATACCGATTTGGAAAGATTTATGCCACTCAATTGTTTCTCGATAGTCTTTAGGCACTGATTTTATTTAATTAGTGAAAAGCTAAGCTATACTGCTGCCTATGATTTCTTGCCTGCTAAATTTTGATCTAATGAATAATTAAAATATATGTAATGTTTTATAATTAATTGGAATCAGATTGAATTAATTAGTTTTCTAAAAAATACACTAAAGCGTTCGTAGTTATTTTGGTAGTCCATAAATTTTTCATAAGCGTTAATTGCAATAGCATTGAACTTATATGGATTAGTATCTATTTCATCTAGAGTATCGTACAGATCAGTAATATCCCACCTTATTTTTATATAAGTTTCATCTGCAATAAAAATATCAGGAAATGTTATAAGATGATCCATACTTGGCTTTATTAGCAATCCACCATTATACATGATTTCAAAATCCCGATAACAAATTTCTCCCCAACCAAAAGGGCTTATTGAAACTTTTGATCTTTCCAGTTCTTTGAAATAAGTGCCTAGACTCACTTTATTACCTAATAAATTTGAAGATATTTTTTTTGCATTCAGAATTTCCATCACCTTTTTTCGTTGAAATGCTATTTCGTTGTTTCCGTATTTAAGATTTCCACGATAAGTCGTAAAAATATCCTTATTACTCAAAATTTTTTTTATATTCTTATTGGGCAAATTTGTTGTAATGTAATTTCTAAATACTCCAGAATAAAAAGGCAAATAACGATAGTCACAAAGACCTATGTTCCAACCAACTTTAATTTTGTACAATTGGTCTTTGGGGCAAGGAGTATAATCCAAATAAGAAGGATTATGAGGCATCTCCAGAAGCCATGGCCTTACACTTAAGTCATAATTATTGACTGTGTATAGACTAAGATCTTTCAATACCTGCTTCTTAATAATACCATCTACATTTCCAATCAGATCAAAATCAACCATACCAGACGTATCATAATCATCCCATAAAGCAACTCGATTTTTATTGTTTTTCAATTTTGAGAAAAGCGTAATGAAATCGGCTCGCTTTTTAAAGGGATATCTGCTACTTACTATATAAAGTAATGCATTTTTCTTTTCAATATTCCGATGATCATTGTGAAACTCAATTTCAAATCCATCTTTAAGTAAATTTGCTCGCCATTTATATAAAGGAAAAAAACTATTGGGTCCACTTGAAAATTTCCTATTTTCACTAAGTATGATTATTTTCATCAGTTTTAAAATTAAACTTTTGACTTATAACTAAAAGGGGTTGCTAATTAATGAGAAAAACACTTCTTTAAAGAAGCAAATGTGTTTTATTTTAAACTTGCATTTTTTTACAAATGTCTTAGCATTATCAAATTCACAAATTGTATGGCTAATTTTAATATGGGCTTCCTGAATGCTTGGGTACCACTACTAGGTGTCCCGATCAAATGGAAAGATTCTCCGACCGCCTCTCTGCTAGATTTACCTTTAAGCTCTACAGCTATCATTACTTTAGCATAAAAAATTCATTTTAAACTACAGTCATAAGTGAAGTGTTACAATGCAAAAAAACGGATAGTAAAAGATGCAGTTATTGATTAAATAAACCACTCTGAACTTTCCTTTATTTAAATGCCTTTTAAATACCCATTCAGAATTTAAATCCAGAAAAACGTTTTTTCTTACTGCTCATATTACATAGAGAAAAAAGCTTGCTTTTAATTTTCATAAATAATCGCAAAGTCTTGAGCCTTTTTTTCTTTAGAATGTCACTTTTAAAATCCCCATGGCTGTTTGTCATTTGAAAGGTCAATCACAAAAATATTTTGATTAAATGTAGGCATTGTGCCAAATAAATGCACATCAACATTTTCCTTTGAAAATGCCAAGCCAAAGGCATGTTTGCATCGATAGAATAGGTAAAAACTAAGGCAACTTGTATTTTCGGAATATTTTAATCATTAGATGTAATTTTATCCATTACCCCTGTCAAACCATTTATACCTGCCCGTATTGTTTTCATTCCCAACCTATTGCCAAATTCAATATCAGAATCGCTATCGCCAATCATAATTGAACTGGCAAATTCAATTTCTGGATAATCACGTTTAGCCTGCAAAGCCATGCCCGGGTTTGGTTTTCTATTTAAATCGTCATCTGGCAATGCTGTGCAATAATAGATTCCATCAATTCTTCCGCCATTTTGACTAATCTCAGCTAGCATTTGATCATGGATTGACTTAAGCATTTGTTCACTAAACAAACCTTTAGAAACCCCGCGCTGGTTGGTAACAATAAGGATAAAACGAAAACTATTACTAAGTTGCGCCAACGCCTCTAGACTCCCTGGCAAAAATTCAAATTCTGTCCAGTTCTTTACGTAATCATCAGGGCGATGTCTATTAATAACACCGTCTCTATCTAAAAAAAGGCTCCTATATTTATCCATATTTCAACCAAAAAATGATTTAAAATCTATTTCAGCTTTGTAATAATCTTCAGGAATACCGATATCAATAAAATAACCAGCATCAGTGTATGCAAATACCCGGCTAGTAGGGTATTCTTTTTCAAGAACGTCTGTTTCGAATGAAAATTTTCCGGTTTTTCCTGACAACAACGGTGATGTATTATTCAATAAATAAATACCCCCATTGATAATACCCTCCGGTGTAGGCTTTTTTTCTGTAAAGCCGATAATCCGACCATTAGTTGCGCAAACAAGGGAGCCGTATCGATTATAATTCGTTAGCGACTTTGCTGCAATGGAAAGTTCTGCCTTATTCTCTAAATGAGCTGTATAAAATTGTTCAACGTCAATATCAAAAAAAGTATCTCCATTGATAATAAAAACGTTGGCAGATTTACTTTTTCCGAGCGATAAAGAAATAGCACCACCTGTTCCAAGCGGTTCTTTTTCAATCACCCAAAGTATTTCAAATGGCCATGCATTTTCTTTTGAAAAAGCAATGATTGATTCGGATTTATAACCAAGGGATAAAATAATTCTTTCAAAACGATTTCTCTTAAGCCATTCAAATATGTAAAACAGGAACGGTTTTCCATTGATCGGGGCCATACATTTGGGAAGATCCGCAATTACGCTTTTTAAACGG
>JBGSWA010000469.1:0-32039 GCA_041752645.1 Gillisia sp.
ATAAATTATCAGGCAGACTCCTTCATAAGCCAGGAGATTTTACCTGGATTGCATTAATAAAAGTGTTGAAGTATTTTGGTGCTTCAGAATTAAAACAGAAAAGGAAAGACGGGCAGATTCCGGAGAAAATTTGTAAATAAAAATATGGAAGATATCATTCCTTAGCCTCATCCAGGACCGATTGTAATAGAATTATGTGTTAAAACAGAGTATTGAAAAATTAAAATTAGGGGAAAAAGAATAAGTATATCGAATATAAAGGATACCGGGAAATCATTGATTGCAGTGATCAGGATTCAGTCCTTTATGGTAGAGCTATGGGAATTCGAAGAAATTAGGTCGGCATTTTTTAAGGCCGTGGATGATACTCTGGAGAAATGTAAGGAATCAGGGAAAAATCCGGAAAAAGAATTTAAAGGTATTTTTAAGATCAGGGCTTAGTGAAAAACATCCACACTCTTGCAGTTATTAAAGCGGAGGCTGAAAAGATTTCATTAAATTTTCCTGTTGATAAGGCTTTGAGAAAAGTGCTGGATTTAAAACAGGACTCTTAATTTACCTCAAAACCAGTTTTTTTATCAATACTTTTCCCAGGGCTTCATTAAGCCGGTTCATTATTCGCTCCTTTCCGTAACTCAATTCTTCCCGTAAAACCGAAGAACTCAATTGCACGTACAGAGTGCTTCCCTCAAGTTTAATTGCTGTTGTATATTTTTCTATTGCAGCGCCCATTTCCTGGTTCCATACATCTCTTGCATTTACCTTGTCCAGTCCGGTTTGCAATTTATTGGTGGAGACAAAATTTTGCAGGGCCTCACTTAGCTTTAGGTTTTCGTTATTTCTTTTCTTCATAATCGCTTAAAAGTGGGGTAAACCGTTTGTAATGATAGATGATACCCCGGTCGCTTTTGAGGCTCAATTTGTCTTGATCAGCCCGTTGCACCGTTTCCTTCCAGGAATCGAACGCGGTGGTGTAATATAAATTTAAATTTCCTTCTTCAATTTTGGCCACTACCTTTTCCTGGTCATGGGTTATGGTGTAGGTGCCGTCGAATTCCGGCCTTACCTTTTTTCTGAATCCGGTTCCTTCTTTAAGTTCAATAAAATCGACATTTTCATTTATTTTGAATTCCCTTATAGAATCCTTTGAAATTTCCACCTGCTCAATCTCCCAATATCCGTTGAGGTGACCCAGTTGTGCCATGGGATCCTGATGGGTGCATCCTGCAATCAAAAACACTAATATCAAGGCTCCAATACGCTGGTTCATAATTTAAATATTTTATAGGATTGATTGCTTTGTTTTACCACTTCCTCAGTTCTCTCGGCGTGGGTGTCGCTAATAAAAATTTGTCCCAAGCCGCTTTCCGAGACGAGGGCTACAATATGCGCTACCCTTTGTTCATCCAGCTTGTCAAAAATATCGTCCAGCAGCAAGATGGGATTTCCCTTGCTTATATTTTTAATAAAATCAAATTGGGCGAGCTTCAGGGCGATCAAAAAGGATTTTTGCTGTCCCTGGGAACCGAATTTTTTAATTGGATGTCCTTCAATTTCAAAACTGAGATCGTCCTTATGCACCCCTACACCGGTATATTGCAGTGTCATATCCCGCTGAAGGTTTTCCTCCAACAGCGCTAATATGGATTTTTTAAACAACCGGCTTTTATACTCTATGGATACCTGTTCTTTGTTATCGGAGATCTCTGAGTAACGTTGGTTGAAGATAGGGATGAATTCATTTAAGAAGGCCGTCCTTTTTTCAAACAGGATATTGCCCAGGCCAGACATCTGAGCGTTGTAAATTTCAAGGGTGTCCCTGTCAAATTTTGAATTTGCGGCAAAAAATTTTAAAAGTGCATTTCGCTGGGCCAGGATCTTATTGTACTGAATAAGGGAATTCAGGTATTCCCGGTCCCCTTGGGAGATCACCCCATCTATAAATTTGCGGCGGGTGTCGCTTCCCTCGAGGATCAAATCCCGATCGCCAGGGGAAATAATCACAGCGGGAATAAAACCTATATGTTCGCTGAATTTTTCATAGGCCTTGTTGTTGCGCTTGATCACCTTTTTCTGGCCCCGCCTGGCGCTTACCAGGATTTGTTCTTCCCGGTCATTTTTTTTCAGGACACCTTCTATCACAAAAAAATCAGCCTTGTGGTTGATGTTTTGGCTGGTAATCGGGTTGAAATAACTCTTTCCAAAACAAAGGTGGTAAATGCTGTCTAAAATATTCGTTTTTCCCACCCCATTATGGCCTACCAAACAATTTATTTTGGCATCGAAATCAAATAAGACGGAATCAAAATTTTTGTAATTGATTAAAGAAAGGGATTTTAAAAACATAAATGGCTGTTATTCAGCTTAATAATAATTAAATGAATTAAGGTAAAGGTAGGGGAATGCTGCGGAAATTATTAAAAAATAAGAAATATTTTCCCACCTAAATAAGAATAAAAATTTTATTTTTGCCATTCATTAAATCCATTTTATGGCAACTTACAATAAAAAAGGCAAAAAACCATCAAGCAAAGAAGAAGGAAAAACAAGGGTTGAAAAGGAATCCACTACGGCTGAAGTTTTTAACACCCTGGACGAGGGTGCTGGAAGAACCGAAGCCTGGGTTGCAAAAAACCAAAAATACATCTACATCATTGTTGGTTTGGCTGCCGTTATTGTTTTAGGATACTTAGGTTTCCAAAAATTCATACAAGAACCTAAGGAAGCTGAGGCTGCCAATGAGATGTTCCAGGCACAGCGATATTTTGACACTGCACTGGCAAGTTCCGGGGCACAGGCCGATTCCTTATATAGTATGTCTATCTCCGGAGGAGAGGGAAAATATGGTTTTCTTGATATTATTGACAATTACGGAAGTACCAAGGCTGCCAATCTAGCACAATACTACGCGGGATTTGCATATCTAAATACAAATCGCTACCAGCAAGCCATTGATCAGCTGGATGATTTTAAAAGCGACGATGAAATACTGGCAGCTCTTGCCGTGGGAGGAATTGGGGATGCTTTCTTACAACTGGACCAGCCGGAAGAGGCTTTGAAATATTATGACAAAGCAGCTTCTTTGCGATCAAATGAATTTACTGCCCCAAAGTTTCTTCTTAAGGCCGCCATTACCGCTATAGAGTTAGGAAAAGGAGAACAGGCTGCAACATATTTAAACAGGATAAAGGACGAATTCTCAAGCACTCCTGAGGCCAATCAAGTTCCTGTATATCTGGGACGGGCTCAGGCAATGAAATAAAAACTATGGCTTCTACCGGTAAAGATCTTTCTGATTACGATAAAAACAGGGTTCCAAATGCGAAGGAATTTCGTTTTGGACTTGTTGTGGCTGAATGGAACGAAGAAATAACCGAGGGTTTGTGCCGAGGTGCTATTGAAGCATTGAAAGCGAATGGGGTTCTTGAAGAGAAAATCGTTCGCTGGAATGTTCCCGGGAGTTTTGAGCTTATTTACGCCTGTAAAAAAATGCAGGAAAGCTTCGATATGCTGGATGCTATTATTGCCATTGGCAGTGTTATAGAAGGAGAAACCAAACATTTTGAATATGTGTGCCAGGGGGTTGCTCACGGCATCAAGGATTTAAATGTACAGCACGATATTCCTGTTATTTTCTGTGTACTTACGGATCAAAATATGCAACAGGCAATAGACCGCTCCGGAGGCAAGCACGGTAACAAAGGCACCGAATCCGGCATTACCGCAATTAAAATGGCGCAGCTTCGAAAGGACGCCCAGTTCTAAAGAATAAACAAATTTTCCTTCGGCATTATTCTTGCAGCTTTTATTTGGCTTAAAACAGCTTTCTTTTTTGAGGCTTTTTAAGTAAATTTGAATATTCCAAAAAGTAAACCTTTTGAAAATAAATTTATTAAAACCCAGGAAGAATGCCCGCTATAATTACACGCCACGTTATTATAAGGGCAAGGATGAGGGTAATATTTATTCATTTGATTCAAAATTCAATAAATATAAAAACATTACCAATGCCAATGACTATGGAGCTCAATGGGCCGAGGCACGGAAATCGGGCAGGACCAAGGGGAATCGTGAGATAAGTAAGCGCCTCATAACCATTATTATTTTACTGGTGCTTCTTTTTTTATGGATCATTGATTTTGATTTATCCATTTTTTCGAATCAGCGGTAAATGAGTGATGTTATCCATTTATTGCCGGATCATGTTGCAAATCAGATTGCTGCAGGGGAAGTGGTTCAACGTCCGGCATCGGTTATTAAAGAACTCCTTGAAAACGCGATAGACGCCGGGGGGAAAAACATCCAGGTATATGTAAAGGAATCCGGGAAAATTCTGGTAAAGGTCGTGGACGACGGGGCAGGGATGAGTCTTAGTGATGCCCGACTGAGTTTTGAGCGGCATGCCACCTCCAAAATTAAATCTGCAGAAGATCTGTTCCACTTGCATACCAAAGGTTTTCGAGGAGAAGCATTGGCCTCCATTGCCGCAATTGCACACGTGGAACTTAAGACCAGGAGGAAGGAGGATGAGCTGGGTACCTGCATAAAGATAGAGGGCAGCCAGATCATTTCCCAGGAGGCATGTGCAACTTCCCCGGGTACCAGCATAAGTGTAAAAAACCTGTTTTACAATATTCCGGCAAGACGTAATTTTTTAAAATCGGATGCCGTTGAGATCCGTCATATTATAGATGAATTTCAGCGGGTTGCCCTTGCTCATCCTGAGATCGCCTTTTCCCTGTCTCACAATTCGGGCGAGATATTTCAACTCTCCAACACCAATTACAGGCAACGCATCACCAATATTTTAGGTGGTAAAACCAGTGAGAAACTGGTGCCCGTAAATGAGGAGACCGAGATTGTCACCATTTCGGGATTTGTGGGAAAACCTGAATTTGCCAAGCGTACCCGGGGCGAACAATTCTTCTTCGTAAACGACCGATTTATAAAAAGCCCGTACCTAAACCACGCGGTAACCGCCGCTTTTGAGGGATTGTTGAAAGACAAAGCATTTCCGAGTTATTTTTTATACCTCAGGGTAGATCCCAAAAGTATCGACATCAATATACATCCTACAAAAACTGAAATTCAGTTTGATGATGAACACGCCATGTATGCAATTTTGCGCAGTTCCATAAAGCACAGTTTGGGCCAGTTTAATGTGGCTCCGGTGCTGGATTTTCAAAGGGATCCCAGTATGGATACTCCCTACGAATTTGAGAACAGGCCTGCGGTAACTCCGAATATTGAAGTTGACCGGGATTTTAATCCATTTAAGGACGAATCGGGGAGTGGCAGCGGATTTAGAAGTGCCTTTAAAAAGGATTCGGGCCACTGGGAAGGCTTGTATTCAGGCTTAAAAAGCGATTCCTCTTTTATAGACCTCAAACAAATGGAATTTGAAAGTGAGGAGGTTACCGGCTCATTGTTTGGTGCCACCAAAACTGTGGAAACTCAAAATTCCACCTTTCAGCTCAATAAAAAATATATCATCAGCACTCTGAAAAATGGAATGTTGGTGATCGATCAGCATCGTGCGCATACCCGCATCCTTTATGAGGAACTTTTAAAAAGCATCACGCTCTCTGCAGCCGTGAGCCAACAGTTATTGTTTCCACTGATACTTCAGTTTAACCAGCAGGAAATAAAATTACTGCATGGGATCAAGGATTCCCTGGAACAAACCGGTTTTGTTTTTTCTGAAATAAAATCCGATTCGGTTGAAATTACCGGGGTTCCTACAAGCGTTTCTGAGAGTGAGGTGGAAATACTGCTCGAGCGGTTGCTTGCTGATTTTGAAAACGAGGTGCCTGAGAACAATTTTTCACAAACCGACCTGCTGGCAAAATCTTTGGCAAAAAGTATGGCGGTAAAATCTGGAAATTTGCTAAATTCAACCGAACAACAACATATTGTAAATGGATTATTTGCTTGTAAAGAGCCGTCATTAACCCCATTTAACAAGCCTGTTTTTATTACCTTGCAGGTTGAGGAATTGGAAAAAAAATTTATGTAAATGGGAAGGATCACAGATACCGTAAAGGTTCTTATTATAATTAACGCTTTATTTTTTGCCGGGACCCTGTTTATTGGGGATTATACCTATAAATTGTTCTCCTTGTGGTTTTTTCAAAATGAGAATTTTGGGATTTGGCAAATTGTTACACATATGTTCATGCACGGCGGGTTTATGCATATCTTATTCAATATGTATGCGCTTTGGGCTTTTGGAAGCCCAATAGAACAGAGGTTGGGGAAAGGTAAGTTTTTGTTTTTCTATTTTTCCTGTGGTATCGGGGCGGCAATTTTGCACAGCCTGGTGAATTATTACCACGTAGAATCGGGATACAATGCCTTGGTGCAGGCGGGAATGAACCCCGGGGGAATTCAGACTTTACTTGAAACCGGTCAGTATTCAACAGAAATTTTGAACTCGGTACCAAAAGAGACTCTGGAGAGCATGTGGATTTCTTTTAATACCCCCGCAGTAGGTGCATCCGGTGCGATTTACGGAATATTGGTCGCCTTTGGAATGTTGTTTCCAAATGTGGAATTGTTCTTAATTTTTGTACCAATACCTATTAAGGCCAAGGTTTTTATCCCTGTGTTAATTGCAATAGATTTGTTTTCCGGGATAACAGGATATTCTATATTTGGAGGGGGAATAGCTCATTTTGCGCATGTAGGAGGTGCCTTATTCGGATTCATTATGATGTGGTACTGGAAGAAAAATCAGTTTAATCAAAACAGGTGGGATTAATGGGAGCAGCAGATAAAATAAGATATAAATTCCAAACCGCCTCGGTGCTGGAAAAACTCATCGCGCTAAATGTTCTTGTTTTTATCCTGTTTTTCCTTTTCCAGACCATTTCTTTTTTATTTCAACTTCCATCGGATTTTCTCACGCCTTGGCTGGTCTTTCCAAGTGAACCGGGAGAATATATCTTTAAACCCTGGACCCTGATCACCTATTCTTTTATGCATTCGGGGATCTGGCATATCCTTTCCAATATGTTGATCTTATATTATGCAGGGACGTATTTTATATCGTATTTTTCACCTAAAAAGCTACTTAACTTTTACTTTCTGGGCGTCATTATAGGGGCGCTGGTTTATATGTTGAGCTATAATTTATTCCCTGCCTTTCAGGCTACCGGAAAATCGTACCTCCTGGGCGCTTCTGCCGGGGTAATGGCCGTTTTAGTGGGCATTGCAACACATATTCCCAATATGGGGATACGCCTGCTGATTTTGGGCCCCATTAAGTTCTGGTATATCGCCGCATTTTTGGTGGTGATCGATGTGATCCAGATTCCTTTTGGTAATGCTGGAGGCCATTTGGCCCATCTTGGCGGAGCCTTCTTTGGATATGTGTACGCAAAACAACTGGCAAAAGGAAACGATATTGGCATCGGTTTTGAGAAGGTGATCACCTGGTTCCTTTCCTTGTTCAGCCCTGCAAAAAAATCCCGACCCACCATGCACACAGTGTATAAAAAAACGGAGGCTACCCCAAAAAATCCCGTATCCACGAAGATCAGCAAAAACGAGAAACAACAAAAAATAGATGGTATTCTGGATAAAATAAGCAAAAGTGGGTATGAAAGTCTGACAAAGCAGGAAAAGGATTTTTTGTTTAATGCCGGAAAAGAAAATTAAATGAAAAAAACAGGCTTTCTGGATAAACTGATTTTTATTCTCAATTCCCTATTGGCTTTTGGTTTATTGATCTCTTATTTGTTGCCGTACGTGCCTCCGAAAACCTTCCCAAACCTATCGGTTTTGAGTTTAGGAGTGCCCTTGCTCATCTTATTGAATTTGCTCTTTTTGGTATTTTGGGGCATCAGGTTTAAAAGGCAAGTATTGCTTTCCTTAATTGTCCTGCTCATTGGGTATAATCACGTTTTTTCCTTATTTCAATTTTCAGGGAATACGGAAGCAGACGATGCAGGAGGCCTTTCGGTGATGAGCTATAATGTGCGAATGTTCAATTCTTATAAATGGACAGAGGATAAAAGGATTCCTGAAAAGATCACAGCGCTCGTCACAAAAAAAGATCCTGACATTCTGCTCACCCAGGAGCATTATATTGGGGGTCGCAAGATGTTCCTGGATTTTCCATATAGTTTTGTGTTTTCAAAGGATAAGATCTCTGAATTTGGTTCAGCGATCTTTTCAAAATATCCCATAATTAAAAAACATTCGGTGGGTTTTCCTGAGGTTGGAAATAACAACGCGATTTATGTCGATATTGTGAAGGGTAGCGATACCCTTCGAATCTTTAACGTACACTTTCAGTCACTGAACATCAAACCGGAAATAGAAGATCTTCAGAAAGCCAATTCAAAAAAACTGATCGGAAGGATTGGGATCGGGTTTAAACATCAACAGAAACAAGCGGAGATGTTGATGGAGCAAGTGGAGCGCTCCCCCTATAAAACCCTGGTCATTGGAGATTTTAACAACACGGCTTTTTCCTATATCTACAAGTTGGTAAAAGGATCGCGTTATAACGATGCGTTTTTGGAGGCCGGAACCGGATTCGGAAAATCATTCGATTTGAGTTATTTTCCCTTGAGGATAGATTTTTTATTGATAGATAAATCTATAAAAATTGAATCTTTTGAAGTTTTTCCGGTCAATTATTCCGATCATTACCCGATTATTTCCCGGATTAAATTCTAAAAAAGCAACTTGGAAATTATTTTCCCGAAATCGGCAAATTGGAAAACAGGGACTTCTCCCTTTTCACTTCTCTTTTAATAGATTGATGGAGTTGGGACCTTCATTAAAAAGGAGATCCAGGGTGGAAAGATTGGGCAGGAAGCCGTTTTTTTCCTGAAAAACCTGGTTGTATTGGGGGACTTGGATTTGATTTTTAGCATTGATAAGCCCTCTGCGATCAATGTTGTTTTCAGGATCTTCCATATATTCCGAGGTTTTCTCAAAAGTTACCGGCAGGCCAAGGCATCCACAGATCACCTCAAAACAGGCGTAATTAAAATCCATGAGGTACTTAAACTCCTTCTGGTAGAGCGGCAACAGCTCATCCTCATAATATTCAAAAAAGGGAGAACTTTGGTAAGCTGTCTTTAAGGATTTCCAATGTTGTTTCTGCCATTTGTAGTCGGGATCTATCAGCACCTCCTTATATTTCTGATGTGCTTTAGGATTTGATTTTGGCAGGTGCTTTATGGGAATGTTCAGCAATAATCTTCCGTTGGCATCATAAATATACATCCGGTTCCTGTAGGTTTGTTTTTGATAGTTATCTTCATTTTCAAACCGTATTAAGGCGGGTTTTACCAATTCCCTGAAATGGGATACAGGTCCAAAATAGGGGAGAGACAACAGAATTTCCTGCATGATAGATTATAATTAATTTAGTTCTAAATAAAAATAGGAGGAGGAAACCCCCTCATCAGCCGCAAGGCTGTATAAGCCGCAGCCCATTATATTAAACCCTGCAAGATCTGCCGCTAGCCCGGTGGTTTAAAAATATTGGTTCAGGTGCCCTTTTATTTTTAGGTATCCTTTTGCTTTGGATTCCTTAGCTGGTTTCATCTAGAACAGAGCTTTGCAGACCAATAATTAGAAGTCGGGGGAGGATCCGTCTGCCCGGTTGTTGGATATTGTACCTTCAATTAAAGAACTGAAAAAAATCAGGAATCTCTCCTTTTTTTGAAGAAATTGAATCCGATTAGTAATACAAGTCCAATAAGGAAATAGGGCAGGTAAGAAACCGGCTCGCTGTTTCCGCCAACTGTGGTGAACAATCTTTCCCAACGTATTTTGTTTATGATCCCATTTCCGTTGGCATCCCAACTCATCCATACAAAAACGGGTTTTCCTACCACGTGATTCTCAGGAACGTATCCAAAATAACGGCTGTCCAGACTATTGTGTCTGTTGTCCCCCATCATCCAGTAGTAATCCTGCTGGAAGGTGTAAGAACTCAGAGGTGTGCCATTGAGCAATACCTGGGTGCCTCTCACGCTAATTTTATTTGTGGTTCCCATTTCAGAACCCTCATAAACCTCGATGATGCGTTTATAAAAGGGAAGCGATTCCAGGTTAAGGGGAACAGTGGCTCCTTTCTTTGGAATAAAAATGGGCCCGTAATTGTCCTTGTTCCAGGAAAGCATCTCTGATTCTGGAAAAATCCCAGGCTCTTTTATTCCTGCTGAATCAATATTGCGCTTTATAGAAACCACATTCGGATGGTTTTTAAACTTTTCAAATGCATCTTCCGTAAGGATCATTCGATAAAAGGTATTCGTGTTCGGGTTATAGCGAAAAGGATCTGTAATATCGTATCGCTCATATAAATAGTGCGGATCAAATCCCTGGCCTTTGGTCGTGCCCGTATATGAAAATTGCAATTTAGAACGCCCTGGCAATTCCAAGGCCTGGGAATTGATATGGATTTTTCCGTCAATGATCTCCAGGGTATCTCCCGGTGTGCCAACCGCGCGTTTTACATAATTGGTCTTTTTATCGATGGGTTTGTAGTAATACTTATCGGTATAGTACATATTCATCATGGTATCGACCGGCCAGTTGAACACGACAATATCCGAGCGCTCAATATCTTCAAAACCGGGAACCCTGAAATAAGGGATCTGAGGTTTTTCCAGGTAGGATTTTATCCCCAACACCGGAATGGTATCGTGTACCATTGGGAAGGCCACCGCGGTTAGCGGAGTTCGCGCGCCGTAATGGAACTTACTCACAAAGAGGAAGTCCCCTACCAACAAGGTTTTTTCAAGGGAAGAGGTAGGGATTGTAAAGGGCTGAATTAAATAGGTATGCACCAGGGTGGCGGCAATTATCGCGAATAAAATGGAACTAACCCATTCCCCCATATCCGATCTGGGTTTAAGGCTCCGCTCTTGAATATAAGACGGGCTGAGGAAATAATTTACATAATAGATATAAAAACCTAAGCTTACAATGACCAGTAGGGTCTCAAAGCGGTTGGTCCGCCCGAAGCTTCTGATGGTTTCTACCCATACCACCGGGAACATAATAAGGTTCACTATTGGGATAAACAACAAAATGGTCCACCACCAGGGCCTGTTGAGGATCTTCATTAAAATTACGGCATTATAAACCGGAATTGCTGCTTCCCAGGCTTTCCTGCCTGCCTTTACATAAAGTTTCCAGGTACCCAGGAAATGTATGAGTTGTATCAATAAGAAAAACAAGAACCATTGTGTGATTGTCATAGTAAAAATTCTTTACTGTTATAAGTGTGTCAATTGCTGAAAGCGTTACAAAAAATCAGCTTATTCCGGAAAGTACGTCTTTCATGGTGTACACTCCTTTTTTATCTTTCAGCCATTCGGCGGCGATAATTGCCCCCAGGGCAAATCCCTCCCTGGAATGCGCGGTATGTTTAATTTCAATGGTATCTATTTCCGATGTATACGAAACCCTATGGGTTCCCGGGACATTCTCGATTCTCTTGGCGTAGATCGGGATTTCATTTTCCCCTGCTTTATCGAGGTGCCAGGCTTCTTTGGTAGAATTCTCTATGATTTGCTGTGCCAGGGAAATGGCTGTCCCGCTGGGAGCGTCCAATTTTTGGGTATGATGAATTTCTTCGATCTCTGCCGAATAATCGCTGAAAGCACTCATCATCTTAGCCAATTTTTCGTTCAGCCCAAAAAATAAATTAACCCCAATACTGAAATTCGACGCGTATAAAAATGCCGAATTTTCCTGCAGACAGCGCTCCGTGGCCTTTTCGTAATTTTCTAACCACCCCGTGGTGCCACATATTACGGGCAATTGATTTTTAAAACAGGTGGTGATATTATTAAATGCCGCCTGGGGGACACTAAAATCGATGGCGAGCTCTGCCAGGGACAGGTCGTACTCCTCAATATTTTCGTCTATTTTCAAGACCACCTCATGTCCTCTTTCTATTGCTATTCTTTCAATGGTCTTTCCCATTTTTCCATACCCTAAAAGTGCGATCTTCATACTGCTCAAAATATTTTTTTCGATCTCCCGATTCGTATCAGGACATCGCATGGTTTTAGCTTCTTTTTAAAGCCTAAAAATTATAGTTTAATGAAAGCCCATAGTCCGTTTTTCCGGTAGTACGATCAAAATTTACCGCAGGTCTCAGAGACAGATCTTCACTCACATTGAATTGTTGCAAATGTGCCGTTACATTGGCATCAATGATATTCAGGGCGTAAATCCCCGCGGTGATCAAAAGCGAGAGTTCCTTGTTGCGCTGAAAAAATCGTTGGGCGCGAATAAGCCCGTCATCGGTTATTCGCTGGGTGCCATCGGGCCTTGTGAATTCGTCATCGGTAAATCCGGCAAGACGTCTTTTATAGACGGATCTGTAGCGCTCGTATTCCTTGTCGTTATCCAGGTAGAAATAGATCCCGGTTCCCAGACCAGCATACACCAAGGGGATTTTCCAGTATTTTCCGTTATAGGCCTGTCCCAGCCCCGGCAATACAGCAGAATAAAAGGCGGCCCTGGCCGGAGCCAATGCATCGTATGGTTTGTAATCCAATTTCTCCTCGAGAATTGGTTCAGCGGGAGCGGAAATTAGAAGCGAATCCTCCTGTGCAACCAATAAATTGGATACAAAAAGCAGCAGGAGTGCGGGAAGAATTACTTTTAACCTCACCCTTGAATAAGTTTTTTAATCCTGTTGAAATCTTCTTCCGAGCTAAAGGGAATGATGAGTTTCCCCTTTCCTTTTGGTTCCACTTTAATGTCGACCTTTGCGCCTAAAAATTCGGAAAATTCCTTGGCCCCTTTTTTAAATTCCTGGGGCAAAGCTTTTGCCCTGGGAGCAGGTTTTTTGGTTGAGATCCCGTTGAGCTCCCGTACCAGCTTCTCTGTATCCCTTACCGAGAGGGATTTCTCCAGTATTTTTTCATAAATATCCAACTGGGTTTGCAAATCCTCCACATTTATTAAAGCCCTGCCATGTCCCATGGAAACAAAACCGTCTCTCATCCCGGTTTGGATGATGGGATCCAATTTCAATAACCTTAAATAATTGGCTATGGTCGATCGGTTTTTTCCCACCCGGTCACTCAATTGTTCCTGGGTGATGTCAATCTCATCGATAAGTCTTTGATAGGAGATCGCGATCTCAATCGGATCGAGGTCCTGTCGCTGTATATTTTCCACCAGTGCCATTTCCAGGGATTCCTGGTCGTTGGCGATGCGGATGTAGGAGGGAATGGTCTCCAAACCAATTAATTTTGAAGCCCTGTACCGGCGCTCTCCCGAGACCAATTGATATTTGTTGAAATCCACCTTGCGCACCGTGATGGGTTGGATCACTCCCAGTTCTTTTATGGATGAGGCCAGCTCCCGCAGGGATTCTTCATTGAAACTGGTACGCGGTTGGAATGGATTGACCTCGATGGAGGTGAGTTCCAGTTCCACAATATGCCCGACTAATTTGTCGGCATTTTTGTCTTCGGCAGATTTTATATCGTGCTCGGGATCCTTCAATAATGCTGAAAGCCCGCGTCCTAAGGCTTGTTTCTTGGTAGCTTTCGCCATTTTCTAAGAGTTTTTCTTTATGATTTCCTGTGCAAGGCTCAAATAATTGGCAGCACCCTTACTTCCCGCATCATAGTTTATGATGCTCTCCCCATAACTGGGGGCTTCACTTAAACGCACATTTCTCTGAATGATTGTGGTAAAAACCATCTCGTTAAAGTGCTTTTGGACCTCATCCACCACCTGGTTTGAGAGTCTTAACCGCGAATCGTACATCGTGAGCAACAAGCCCTCAATATCGAGGTTCTTGTTGTGTATTTTTTGAACACTTTTTATGGTGTTCAGCAGTTTTCCCAAACCCTCCAGGGCAAAATATTCACACTGAATTGGAATGATCACTGAATCTGCGGCAGTTAGTGCATTCAGGGTTAAAAGACCCAAGGAAGGCGCGCAGTCGATTAAAATATAATCATAACTGTCTTTGAGGTGGTCAATGGCCTTTTTCAGCATATATTCCCGTTCTTCCTGGTCAACCAGCTCTATTTCTATGGCGACAAGATCAATATGTGAAGGGATTATGTCCAGATTGGGAGAACCCGTTGTAACAATCGCTTGCTCCGCCTTTATGGAATGTTCTATGAGCTGATAGGTCCCAAATTCCACCTGTTCCACATCAATTCCCAAGCCCGAGGTGGCATTGGCCTGTGGATCCGCATCGATCAGGAGTACTTTTTTCTCAAGAACTCCCAGGGAGGCCGCCAGATTTATTGAGGTCGTGGTTTTGCCAACTCCCCCTTTTTGATTTGCAATAGCAATGATCTTACCCATTAATTATCTTAAATTTTTGAAAGGTAAAAATACAATTTATTAAAGGTTTATAAAATGAATTTATTAACCTTTCCTTATTAAGCTGAAATCTGGGTGTTATTTGCTTTTTTTGGAACGGATCATCGCCTCGAGTTGATCCCACATTTCCTCCGGAATTGCCTCCAGCAAATTGAACTGTCCCGCACCTTTCAGCCATTCTCCCCCGTCTATGGTAATTACCTCGCCATTGACATAGGCCGAAAAATCGGAAACTAAATAAGCTGCAAGATTCGCGAGTTCCTGATGCTCTCCCACGCGTTTTAAGGGAACTTTTTTAGCCAGATCAAATTTTTCTTTTAGATCCCCTGGCAATAATCTGTCCCAGGCGCCTTTGGTAGGAAAGGGGCCGGGGGCGATGGCATTGGAGCGAATGCCGTATTTTGCCCATTCCACCGCTAAGGAACGCGTCATAGCCAAGACCCCTGCTTTTGCGGTCGCACTTGGAACTACATAAGCGGATCCCGTCCAGGCATAGGTAGTAACTATGTTTAAGATGGTTTTATTGGTTTGTTTTTTGTCTATCCAGTATTTGCCAAAGGCCAGGGTGCAGTTTTTGCTTCCTTTTAAAACGATGTCAATTATGGTATCAAAGGCATTGGCGCTGAGGCGCTCGGTAGGAGAAATAAAATTCCCCGCCGCGTTGTTCAGCAAGACATCTACACTCCCGAAGGTTTCAATGACCCCTGCCAGCATTTTTTCCACTTCCTCATAATGCCGGACATCGCACTGAATCGGAAGGCAAACGCCCCCGGTTTGATTTTCCAGTTCCCTCGCTGTATTTTTTAGTTTTTCGAGATCCCTGGAGGTAATGGCAAGATTGGCGCCCAATTCCATAAAATATTTGGTCATCGCTTTGCCAAGTCCGCTGCCACCACCGGTAACAACAATTGTTTTTCCCCTTAAAGCATCGTCTCTAAGCATTTTTTGAGTGTAGTCCATATAGTTTAAGTTTTTAGATAATTATATTGAGAAATGAGAATTGAGAAATTTTAAATTTAGAATTTTTTTGGAACTCTTTCCTCTCCGCCCATCACTATTTTTCAGGGGGCTAATAGAATTTCCAGCAACTGTATTGCTGTTTCACTTATTATAGTGCCGGGACCAAAAATGGCTACCGCTCCGGCATCCATTAGAAACTGGTAATCCGCAGAAGGGATTACCCCGCCTACAATTACCATAATATCTTCCCGGTCATAATTTTTAAGTTCCTGAATTACCTGTGGCACCAAGGTTTTATGGCCTGCTGCCCCAGAGGAGATCCCTAAGATATGAACATCGTTTTCCACGGCTTGTTTTGCAGCCTGCCAAGGGGTTTGAAACAAGGGGCCGATATCTACGTCAAATCCCAGGTCGGCATATCCCGTTGCAACCACTTTTGCCTCGCCCTGCTGCCCGTCCAGTCCCATTTTTGCCACCATGATCCGGGGGCGCCGACCTTCCTTTTCTGCAAATTTATCAGCGAGCTGCTTTGCCTTGCTCCATGATTCGTTGTTTTTCATCCCTTTTGAATAAACCCGCTAAGAGGTTGAATTTATGCCTTATCCCTGCCGAAAACTTCCTCCAAAGCATCACTGATCTCGCCCAGGGTAGCCCTGGCTCGGGCAGCATCTATGGCTAAAGCTACTAAATTCCCTTGCGAGTTTTTAGCGGCTTGGGTCAAGGCGTGCAGTGCCGTGCTGACTTTTTCGGTGTTTCGTTCCGCTTTTATCCGTTGCAGCAGCCTGATCTGTTGGGTTGCCAGGCATTGATTGTCCACCTCCAAGGGAACCAGCGGCTCTTCTTTTTCAAGCCGGAATTTGTTTTTTCCGACGATAATATCTGTATCCCTGTCAATCCTGGCTTGTTTTACAGCCGCGGCCTGCTCAATGCGCACTTTTGGGATCCCCCCTTCCATGGCTTTGGTCATCCCGCCAAGGTCTTCAATCTCATCTATGAGCCCCCAGGCTTTTTCGGCAATTTGCTTTGTCAGGCTTTCCAGATAATAACTTCCGGCCCAGGGATCTACGGTTTTGGTAATCTTTGTTTCCTCTTGCAGGTATAACTGGGTGTTTCGGGCAATCCTGGCAGAAAAATCAGTGGGAAGTGCAATGGCCTCATCCAGAGCAGTGGTGTGCAGGCTTTGGGTCCCGCCAAATACTGCCGCAGCGGCTTCAATACAGGTGCGTGCCACATTGTTAAAGGGATCTTGCTGGGTAAGGCTCCAGCCGCTGGTCTGGGAGTGGGCTCGCAGGGCCAGGGAATTCTCATTTTTCGGGTTAAATCGTTTTAACAGGGTGGCCCATAACATTCTGGCGGCGCGCATTTTAGCGATTTCCATAAAATGGTTCATCCCGATGCCCCAGAAAAAGGAGAGCCGGGGAGCAAAACTGTCAAACTCCATTCCCGCTTCAAGGCCTTTTCTAATGTATTCCAGCCCACCGGCAAGGGTGTATGCCAGTTCGATATCGCAGCTGGCCCCGGCTTCCTGGATATGATATCCGGAAATACGGATGCCTTTGAACTGGGGCATGTTTTTGGAGGTGAATTCAAAAATATCCGAGAGGATCTTCATCGAGGGAGTGGGCGGATAAATAGAGGTATTGCAACCCATAAGCTCCTTTAAAATGTCCTTTTGAATGGTTCCTGAAAGCTGTTCAGGTTTTACTCCCTGTTCTTCTGCCGCTACAATAAAAAATGCCAGCAGGGGCAATACTGCCCCGCTGAGCGTCATTGAAACCGAAATTTTCCCCAGGGGCAGCTGCTGCAATAAAAGCTTCATATCCTCCACGGAATCTATTGCAAGCCCGGCTTTACCGACATCCTTGTCCACTCCCTGGCGATCACTGTCATACCCCTGGTGTGTTGGCAGATCAAAGGTGAGCGAGACCCCTTTTTGTCCCGCAGCTAGATTTCTTCGGTAAGATGCGTTGCTTTGCGCTGCCGTTGAAAATCCGGCAGTTTGTTGAAGGGTCCAGCTCCGGAGGGCATACCCGGTGCTGAGTGGCCCGCGCAAGTAGGGCGGGATCCCGGCAGCAAAATTTAAATGTCTTGCATCTTTTATGTCTTCCCTGGAATAAAGCGGCTTCAGGGGAATTCCTTCGGCCGTGAGAAAACTACGCTCCAATTGTTGTCCCCGGATCGATTGGGAAACCGGTTTTTTTAAACTGAGTTGCTGAAGATTTTTTCGTTGCATGGCTTCTGAGTGCTTCCTGCTGAATTGAGCTCAGCGTTTGCTTTTTTTTAGGATCCGTGTGGTACAACCGAGGTTGCTAATTTCAGAGGTTATTCTTTTTCAATTCGCCTCTGTTCCAGTTTTTCTGACAAACGCCCTTCCAGAATAGGAACAATCAGGGTTTTTCGAGGATTCATTTTCAGAAACGGGTACAGCTCCAGCTTGTTTTTCATCCTATCCTCCGGGTTTTGATATTTATTGGTCCCTACCAGGAGCAGCTCGCCATTGTCAAATTGTCCCTGCTCTTTTCGAGCGCTTTCCGAAATTTTTTGCTGGATGATTCCTTCCTTGAGTTGCTTTAAAAAGCCGCCCCCTTGTTCTATTTCCTTGAATATTTCCAGTGCCTTTTCTGCAAATTGCAGGGTCAGGCTTTCAAGATAATAGGCCCCATCGGCCGCATTGGACACCTTGTCAAAATAGCCTTCATATTTTAAGACCAAGAGCTGATTGCGGGCGATCCTGTCCCCAAATTCGTTGTTTTTATGATAAATTGAATCGTAGGGCATATTGTACACAGCATTGGCCCCTCCGAGGATGGCACTCATACTTTGGCCGGTGGTACGCAGCAAATTCACGTTGTAATCGTATAGGGTTTTATCCCGTTTTGTCGGTTGGGCCAGGATGTGGCAACTTTCAGGCAATTTGTATTCTGAGGCCAAACTCGCATACAGCAGGCGTAAAGCCCGTAATTTAGCAATTTCAAAAAAATAATTGGAACCGGAGGCGGTTAAAAACTGCATTTCAAAATCGGCTAAACTCACGCTCGAGGTGTCAAAATGATTTAAAACTTCATTGGCGTGGGCCAGGGCATAGGCCAATTCCTGGGGAATGGTTGCCCCCGCATTCTGGTATAGGCTCGCGTCAACACTCAGCACTGAAAGAAAATCTTTAGCCCCGGCAACAATCTCGCTTAAATTTTTATGGTCCTGGTTCAGGTTTTGGTACCAATTCCCTGTTCGTGCCAAATTCCCTACGATATCAAACTGAAGTCTTAGCTTGTGTTTTTTCCCGGCCAGAAACTGTTTTATTTTCTGAATAAATTCCTCGGAGAGGAATTCAAAACCCAGGTAGATCGGGGTTTTTTCCAGGGGGATATTTTCAAGGAGGGTTTTGATATCGGTTTTTTCCGAAGGGATCATAAACCAAAGGCTTTCAGCCCCTTTTTTCAGGCTTTCAAGTGCATTTTGATTGCTTTTTTCTGCGGAAGCTACATATATTTTCCCGCAGATCTCCCAATTCTTTGGAGAGTGGACCCAAGGGGTTTCCGTAATATCTTCAGCGCTGTAGAAGGGTTTCACGTCTATGCCGTCACGGCTTTTAAAAATCAGGGTTTCGTTGTAGTCTTCCCCCTTTAAATCGAATTGGATCTTTTGCTTCCATTGTTTGGCCGATACTGCTTCAAATTCCTGAAATAAATCCTGCCTCATTTTATATTATTTTTTTATTGAAAAGCTCGAAAATCATCAATTTAGATCCCTGGTTAATCTATGGTATCGTATTGAATGATAAAAATATCTTCATCGGCCCGTTTCATATAATATTGTTGCCTTGCAAAACTTTCCATTTCAAAGGAATCGTTTAATTTTTCGATGGTGGATTTGTCCCTGGCGATCTCTTTCTGGTAATATTCCTTATTGGTTTCCAACTCATTAATTTCCTGATTGAGTTCTCGATGGATTACCCAGGAATTGCTGTCTAAAAATAACATCCAGAAAGCAAAGATCAGCAAAAGCAAAACGTATTTGTTGCTGACTATTATAAACCATCTCTTGCGGCGGAGCTCTTTTAGTCCCATGTAACTTTGTTTTAACTGTCAAAAGTATTCACTATGACTTTCGCTATATTTAATTTATGCCCGGCCCGGGCCTTCTTTTTCTAAAGATACAAATTTAGCTCAACCTGTCTTCGATGATGGTTTGAACAATATCTACAGCCACGTTGTTGGGTCGGTTGGTGGGAATGATGATATCTGCAAATTCTTTCGTGGGTTCAATAAACTGCTGGTGCATTGGTTTAAGAGTGGTCTGGTAGCGCAACAATACCTCTTCCAGATCGCGTCCTCGGTCGTTGATATCCCTTTTCAGTCTTCGTATCAGGCGCTCATCGCTATCGGCATGAACATAGATTTTTATATCGAACATCTCCCTGATCTCGGGGTGGGTGAGAATCAGAATTCCCTCTACAATAATGACTTTCCTGGGGTGTACACTTATGGTTTCCCTTGTTCGGTTGTGATCAATAAAAGAATAAACGGGTTGCTGTATGGTTTTTCCCGCTTTTAGATCCTTGAGATGCGAAACCAACAGATCAAAATCGATGGATTTTGGGTGATCAAAATTTATTTTTTTGCGTTGCTCCATGGGCAAATGGCTGGTGTCCTGATAGTAAGAGTCCTGGGAGATTACATCGACTTCCTCGTTTTTCAACTGGTCAATAATCTGTTCTACAACAGTGGTTTTTCCACTCCCGGTACCCCCGGCAATTCCAATAATTAGCATACCTCGAAAAGTTTGCGGCAAAGTTAATTATTCCTTTTAAAAGAGGAGGCTTGCTTTTTAAATTTAAAGGTTTTTAAATGTGCTGGAATGATTTCAAGATTGATCCCCTTATTTTTTTACCGCTGCACCTTCTTCTTCCGTAACCAGGTTACCATTCGAATTACTCCAGGAATTCATCGTGTAATTCATCACATC
This sequence comes from Gillisia sp., assembly GCA_041752645.1. Classification (GTDB taxonomy): domain Bacteria; phylum Bacteroidota; class Bacteroidia; order Flavobacteriales; family Flavobacteriaceae; genus Gillisia. The sequence continues at coordinate 20,260 of JBGSWA010000469.1, forward strand.
GGCCACTTCCTGATCGCTAAGTCCCAGGGGAACCATCAGGTTGTTATACATTTCTCCGTTTACCTCAATGGGTCCCTGCAGGCCGAATTTTATCGCGTGAATACTTCCCTTTCGATTATAGCTAAGCCAGTTGGAGCCGTCAAGAGGTGGAAAATTGCCCGGTATGCCTTTTCCATCGGGCAAATGACAGGTTATGCAAAAATCTGAATATACCTGGTTGCCCCGCCTAAAAGTATCGCTTTGTTTGACCTTGGAAATAGTAATTTCCGCATTTGAAACAACAAGTTCCGATTTTTCCTTACGGATGGTTTTGCAGCTCAGGAGAAAGAGGATCAGCAGTAGGCTTAGAACTAATTTCATTCGTTGCCTTCAGGGGTTTCTTTCTCAATTAATCTCACAATTCCTTTTCCTTCAACAGCCGCGTAAATATATCCATCCGGGCCTTGTTTTACATCGCGCAACCGACCGATATCCTTTAATAATTTCTCCCTTTTGACAACCTCTTTTCCATCCAAAACAAGGAGTTCCAAATACTGGAATTTCAGGGATCCAACCAATAGGTTGCCTTTGAGATGCGGGTATTTATCTGAAGTGACTTGCACCATTCCACTGGGGGCAATGGAGGGGACCCAGAAATAAATGGGATCTTCCATACCCGGGGTGGAGCTTTCCTCTGAGATCGGGAGCCCGGAATAATCTATCCCGTGGGTAACCACAGGCCAGCCATAATTGGCGCCTTTTTTTATGACATTGATTTCATCGCCCCCCATGGGACCGTGCTCATGAACCCAGATCTCTCCAGACTCAGGATGTAAGATCATCCCCTGCGGATTGCGGTGTCCATAACTGTAAATTGCTTCCTTTGCATTGGGAGTGCCCACAAAAGGATTGTCGGAGGGAATGCTGCCGTCATCGTTTAACCTGTAAATTTTCCCTCCATCCCGGGTAATATCCTGCGGGTTGAGTTCCTTTTCTCCGCGTTCCCCAATGGAAAAATATAAATATCCATCATTGTCAAAGGTGATTCTGGATCCAAAATGCTGTCCCTTGGTGGTGTTTGGAGTTGCCTTGTACAATACTTCCTTTTCTATGAGCTGGTTGCCGCTGAGTTTGGCCCGCATCAAAGTGGTATTGCCGCCTTCGCCTTCGCCCTCAGAGGAGGAATAGCTGAGGTAGATCCACCGGTTTTGTCCATAATTGGGATGCAAGGCAATATCGAGCAACCCGCCCTGGCCCCTTTGATATACCTCGGGCACACCTGAGATCATTTGTTTTTGCCCATCTTTAAAATGAATGAGCTCCCCGCTTTTTTCGGTTATGAGCATGCTTGCGTCTGGTAAAAAGACCATTCCCCAGGGAATTTGCAGCTCTCCAACCACCAATTCATAATCAAATGTAGTCGCGGGATCTTTGATGGTGGTATCTTTTTGTGCACAGGCAGTAAGGGAAAATAACGAAATGGTTAAGAGTAGGAGTATAATGGATTTCATTTGTTGATATTTATTGTTTTTATTGGAATTCCGATGCTCTCGGGAGAATTCTCATTTCCCTTTCGATACTGTTGTTATAGGTGGTCCTTCATAAGGGAACCTATTATAAAATAAATTCAGCGGTACAAGTTAAAAAAAATTGGATATGGAGTCTGTGAAACTTATGTTAAGGTAAATTAAAAAATAATTTTAAATAGATCAATAGTTTGTAGCAGGATTGAAAGTAATTACTATATTTGCAGCCCGATACATAGAGTTCTATTCAACATTTTAAATGTTGAAATGTAATTTTAAAAAAGTTCTTTAAATCAATTTATTTTATTTCAGGATGTAGTCCTTTTATTTTGTCCGCGTTGGTCAGTAAAGGAACTATACATGCGTTTCTGGTTCCCTGATTTGTTATAAAATTGGGAATTTAGAATTTGAAATATTGAATTGCTTTCAGCGTAAGCTGTTATTCGGGGTGTAGCGTAGCTCGGTTATCGCGCCTGCTTTGGGAGCAGGAGGCCGCAGGTTCGAATCCTGCCACCCCGACTTTTATTGAAATATACCATCTTGAAACCCCTGCTAACGCTGGGGTTTTTCTTTTTTATACCCTTACTTGTTACAACCATTGCGCAGCACTTTCTCTACCGCTCGCTAAATGCGTCTAAAAGTACACCATCAGTGCTGCCACCCTGACTTTTAAACGTGATATTTTAACATAATAGGAAAATTATATATATCCTAGAGTTACCAAAGATCGCAGGAACAGAAAAGCTATTACCGATTTAAGTTTTTATACTGCCAGTCATACTTTTACTTTCACTGTAACTTTGGCCAATGGAGTTCCTATTGAAACTATATCCAAGTTACTTGGGCATCATAAAATTTCTACTACCCAGATCTCTGCCAGGGTTATGATTCTAAAAGGGCAGATGATATGGATAATTTGAGGGGGAAGTTGGATAATTAAAAGAAATTTTGGCAGTGCAAATTGCCTCATCAGTAAGTAATGCCTGTAAAATTAAGTACTTTTCTTTATTGCTTTATGAGGATTTTAATTCAATTGATAGTCCCAATGCATTAGCTACTAAAGCAAAATTAGACAAACGAATATCCTCTCCGTTTTCAATCCGTGAAATATAGGGTCTTTTTTTGCCGACTTTCTTAGCTAAATTTTCCTGGCTCATATGTAATTCCTTCCGGCGATTCTTTATAATTTCACCAAAATAATAAGAAAAAGCATCCTCCCGGAATTTCTCACGTTCTTTGGTTCCTTCTTTTGCTTATCGCTCGGCTATTAACTCTTTTGAATTTATCGATTTTCCCAAAACTACTTCTCTTTTAGGTATTTTTCTAAAATTTTTTCGGCCTGCTTTATCACTTTTTTATAATATTTGGTAGATTTTTTCTGAAATCCAAAGAGACAGACGGCTTTTGTACATTCAGCAAAATTAAGGTGATCATTAGCAAAGATTACAACTCGATGTTCAATGTTCATTACCTGCTTTAATCCGCAATTCATAAAATGTGTTGATTGCAGGTTTTCAGAAAGTTTGCGTTTATCACTTTTTGCTCTCCCATAACCTGTGGGAGCTGAAAGAATTTTAAGGAAACCCTTTGGTCTTGATGGTCTATAAATTCAAGACATTCTTCTGTAACATCAATTTCTCTCACAATACAAATGTAACGAATTAGTTACAATTCTGAAATCGATTTCCCAGAAATTGTCAGATGTGATTATTTAATTTTTTGCGAGGGGATTCCATGTTTAATCCATGTGAAATGAAAGAATAATCAGGCCACATCACCTAAGTTTCCTGTCGCTTTATTACGGCACAAACCCGGTGAAACAGTTTGTTTCTGACCTTGTTACCCACGAGCCTCTTGTTTTTATTGGGCGGGGTTTCGCTGAAAATATTCCCTGGTATCGGGATCTTTATTAATGGCTGCAAGGGCTCTGATATGAAGGTCTCGGCAAATAAAAAAATACCCTAACCGCTCCTGATAATCCGGATAACAAAGCCAATACTTGCCGATGGTAAATTTAATATTAACCCTACCACCATAAACCAACCAAAACCATGAAACACTTTAAAAAGTGGGTGAGGTTAATTCAGTAATTCAGGATTGCTGAGGATCAATTCTATTTTTTTTATAATTACGGTAACCTGATTCATTTGTGTTTCTATGTTTCTAAAGAATAGGCTAATATCTCGATTAACCCAACTTTCGGAAATCACCCTTGCACCCAAACTAATTCTTAAAACAGCACTTTGAATATCCCCATATTGTACATTAACTGCTTGGCCTATATGACATTTTTGACCGGCAAGCCTACTAATTTCTAAAGGAGAATTTTCAAACTCATTGGAGAGATCAGAATTTAACAAGGTGTAGAGTTTTTTTACTTTATCAAGAGATAATGCTTCCTTGTTTTTAAGGATAAAGAAAGGAAAAATTGTGCGAATATTTCGTATTCCGAATTCTTCGCTGTTATAACTGTTGGACTTCGTTTCATTGCCATAAAGCGGCTCTAAAAAAGTAGCGTCTTTTATAGTGTCTTCCACAAAATTGCAAAACATCTCAATGCCCATATTTCTATAAAGAATAGGAGTTTTGTAGTACCTGTCCATTTCGGTTATGGCAGCGTTCCAGCGCATATAGGAGCCGTAGTTATAGCCATCGCATAAATCATTTGAACAATACCACGATGTTGGCCAATCGGAACCATTGTAATATTTGGTTAAACCCCCTGGCAAGGTCTTTTTTACAGAATTAATCAATTTACTGACCCCTTTTGGCAGAATTAATGCACCGCAATAGGGAGGCCCTGTAAAGTATTTGCTTCCTGTGATGGTAACTATATAGCCTTTATTTAAATAATATTGTATGTCTTTTGGGTCTAACCTCAGTTGCGAACCATCTACAATGATTTGCATAGATAATTTTTCAAGGGAATTCAATTTTTGCATCATCTTTTCGCTGGGAGACTGATAGCCCAACTTAGATTGATCCATGGCATGCAATACAATATGTCTTCCTAATTTATTGATTTCTGAAATGGCAGTAAAAACTTCCTTATCTAATTGCCCAGATGATTTTAATGCACCATTTTCATCTCTAAAAGGGATTTTGACCAAATCAACATCTCTAAACCCCTCAATTTTATCCCCCTTTTTAACTGGATGATTGAGTGCTGTTGTATTTTCAAAATGACGTCCTTTTAATGCCCCAGGTACCCCACTACCTGTTTCATCGGAAGCCACCAAAACATGGGTAATGTCCTTCTCGGTAATAATCTGGGTGAGTGCTGCAATTTGGAGCGAAGAATCGGTGCCAGAGGGAGAAAAAATTATTTGACAATCCTCACTTAATTTAAATATTTTCCGGAGGTTGTTTTTTAGTAATTCAGAAAACTCTCTCGTGGATTTTTTGAAACCATTTTCCAGGCTGTTTTTAATTAAAATGCTCCTGACCTTATCGGTTTTATCAAAGGCAAAATTTGAGACGCTTGTCGCGGTAGAGGAGGCAAAGGTAAATGCATCAGGTCTTGGAAAGGGTCGACATCCATATTTATTTAACAGTTCAATTTCGTCGATATTCAATCTGAGATCCCCCCCAGACATCAATAGGCACTCCGTGGGTTTTGCCAGATTCTCTACAATAGGTTTCCAGGATTCTTTAAATGCTATGGGATTATTTAACCCGTGAAAAGCTTGTAGCGCTTCATATCTTTGTAAGGATTCCGTATTTAGATCGTCCTGATTTTTAATTAAATCAACTAACAAATAATCAAGGGATTTTAATTTTTCTTTATCATCCTTAGTTAATAATTTATAAAATATTCGAGTTACCTCCAGTGCTGCGATATCGCATAAAACAGTATCCTGTTTTTCGTTCCCTAAGGCTTTATACCAAAGTTGCCATTCAATTCCATACCTTAAATACACCAAGGCCAAAACAGGTTTGTTTAAAAATTGCGTACCAATTATAATGGATTTGTTGGGTACAATTTTAAATACATCAGGCCTGCTACTTGAGGTAATAATATTTATATTGTTGATCTTCGGTACCGTATTAAATCTTTTTAAAACCCGCACCAAATCCTCCACATTTTCTTTCTCAAATAGACTTGTTCTTTTATATTGATCTTCAATAAGTATATTATTTGTCATAGGTGTCAAAATTTAGAAACATTCCTGTTTTTATTTGTTCTGTGTTAAACTCTTCATAAAAGGCGACAAGAGCAGGAAGCTCCGTACAATGTGATGGGTAAATTTTCTCAATGCCATTTTTTTTCAAAAAATTTATTGTTTGCTTGGTCTGCAGGTTGTTTTGCTTTAAATGAAACCCCCCAATTACGGCCCTTACAATATTGATGCCCGTTATTTTGCAGGCATAATCAATAATATTACAAATACCGGAGTGGGAGCAGGCGGTAATTACGACCAGTTCTTTATCCTGAATAACAACAACCGCGGAATCATCCATTACAAAATCAGGTTGCCCAAATTCATCCGAAAAAGTGGTTGTTTTTGCCTCAAAATCATTAAGTCTTGGTATCTGCCCCAGAAACACAATCTCATCCGAAATATAATAAGGTTCCTCTTTAAGGATTAAATTAAACTTTTGTTCAAGGTCTCTTTTATTTAGTTTTAGCCCTACAATTGAATCATCTCTATTTCTGAATCGTTTTAGAAAAACACCAGGATGCGAAATTAAAGTTTTATTATTAATATACTGCAATCCATCTCCATGATCCCCATGACCATGGCTTAGAATCACCGTATCCACTTCTGTCTGAATATCTATGCCTAATGTTTTAGCATTTTTAATAAAGACATCAGTAGATCCCGTATCGAACAAAATTTTTTCCCCTTCAGCTTCAATTAAATAGGACAGTCCATGTTCGGCAAGAAATCCAGCTCCTGCACAATTCTCGGTAAGTACGGTTATTTTCATGCAAGAACACTTTTAAACTTATCCTTAAATATGTTTTCAATAAAACCAGGCATGTATAAAGGTAAACCTGATTGGTTATTTACAAAAACAACCCTCGATTTTGCCTTGCTCAGAAGCGTATTTGGCTCATTTTTTATTTCAAATTCGAAACAGAAACAAACCTCCGGTCGTTCCCTAATAGATCTATTTATTGGAATTAGCTGATCAAAATGAACAGGCTTCTTATAAATAATCTCAGAAGAAATTACCGGTAGTATTCTATTTTTCTTTTCAAGAGTTATCTCATCCATACCTACTTTTCGTAATAATTCGTAACGAGCCTGATGGCAATATGAAACGTAATTTGCATGATAAAGGTATCCCATCTGGTCAACTTCCCCGTAAGGCGGCCTTAATTGAAAAATATCAGGTATCATAGGATTAAATTTTTGATTCTTCCTGATGAAGAAGATGTCCCATACCGGTTTCCTTTGTCTGTAAGTAGTCTGTATTGAATGGGTTTGATGGTATGATAAGCGGAATACGTTTGACAACCTGAATTCCGTTTTGTTCCAAGCCAGAGATTTTGTCAGGATTATTGGTCAATAACTGCACTTGCTTTACCCCAAGAGCACTAAGAATTTCAGCCCCTATTTGATAGTCCCTCTCATCTGGCGCAAAACCTAAGTGCAGGTTCGCCTCAATGGTATTCATGCCAAGTTCCTGAAGCTTATAAGCCTTCATCTTATTCATAAGACCAATGCCCCTGCCTTCCTGTTGCAAATAGACGATTATTCCTTTTCCATTTTTCTCAATTATTTTCATTGCTCGGATTAATTGTTCTCCGCAATCGCATTTTAATGAGCCAAATAAATCTCCGGTAGCACAAGCAGAGTGCACTCTGGTTAAGACGATATCATCTGAGGTGAAATTTCCTTTAACCAATGCCATATGTTCTTCTCCGCTTGATTTCTCCTGAAATGTGACAAGTTCAAAGCGGCCATATTTGGTTGGAAGTTGAACTCTCTCCCCTTGCAAAATACTTATATTTCTCGCAGTCATTATTCTATTGTAAATTTAAAAAAAAGAGTCCTTGGACTTTTGGTTAACTCGGGCTGGTTAAAGGGTCTACTTTTGTTAAATAGGAACCTAAATGCCCAGAAAATAATTGCCTATTAATATGGTTAAAAGAAAAAGTCAAGTTTTATTGGATTTGGATTCATGATTACAAAGATGCTCATGTCCATTTCCATGATGATGTTCACCTCGTGCACAACTGAAACCACTGTCTGAAATTTTTCCCTGGACATATTGTAAAATTACATCTGCAGATTTACCTGAACAGCCACGGATTACTCCAATCCCGGCTTTATTTAATTTATTAACTGCCCCATTGCCAATGCCGCCAGAAAGCATAAGGCTTACTCCACTATCAGATAAAATACTTGCAATATTAGATTTACATCCACAACCTGGTTCTGATTTTAATAATTGTACATCCAATATTTCATTATCATCAGAAAGCGTATAGATTTCATAAAACGCGCAATGCCCAAAATGATCTTCCAACACATTATTACTTGTTATTGGTACTGCTATTTTTTTCATTATATTTATTTATAGTTAAACATTTTTTTGTGCTCAAAATCTTTAGTGTTACTTTCCTGAAAAAATAGATTTCTTTAATTTCTTTTTTTTTCAGGTATGGTTTTATTGCATTTTCCAAGTTTTTTTCCTGTTTTTTGGACCTACACTTCCAGGTCCCTTATGATCAAAAATTGGCATAACTTATTCATTTAAATTCACTAATTTCTCGCCATTGGAAGAGGGGCAATCACAACATTTCGTGTGATTTTCCATACCCATAATTAATTTGAAACATCGTTTGCATTTGTACCAATCTTTCTCAAATTCGAAGTCCCCACCTTCAATCAAAATCGATTTGCCTTCCACGAAGGCCTGTGCTATTTTTTTTAAGGCACTATTGTAAATTCTGGTAAGAGTAGGTCGTGAAACCTCCATCTGGTCAGCGGCTAGCTCCTGCGGCAGGTCATCATAAATAACTGATTTAACTGCTTCATATTCTTCAAATTGCAGTACGATATGCTCCGTATCACAAAATGCAATTCCAAAAGGTTTAAAGCCCTGCATTTTGGGTGGGTTATTAATTTTTCTCTTCTTTTTTGGTCGTGGCATTAATCAAATTTTTTAGTGATCTTTATTTCCCTCAAAATAAGGAATATAAAAGGTGCTCTTGTCGCTTCTAATACTATTTTTCCAGCTAAACCCAAAGTGCATATTAGAAATCCCTCCCCAATCCAGGAAACAAGTTGCACAACAGGGCAGGATCACAATGAGTCAACAGAAATAATGATATTAAAAAGATTTAAATTAAAACTCCTGAGTCCTCCCATTAATTAATATATTTCGTAAAAGTAATGAACTTGCGTTCATTAAAGAAATTTGTATGACTGTATTTATTTAAAAAATTACAGATCTAAGTGGTGGCATACTAAACCAATGGATTGAATAGAATACCTTTAAAACTAGCCTATGGCGATGTAAAAGCCTTAATTAAAAATCATCTGGACCCCAAGAGATGGATCTAAAAGCGAAGGAGCAAAACCAATACTGCTGTTCGCATTGCTTTACTGTAAGAAGCAGGATCTATCCGGGATTGCAGGAACTCATAAGTTCTTACCTATTTTTCAATCAAAAAACCAATCAGTATTTAAGGGAAATAGCTGAAAAAAGTAAAGCTCAGAAAAGAACTCCGTTTTTATACTGCCTGGCATAGGGTTGCTACTTTGGTACCTTTGTCTAATGGAGCTCCAATTGGAACTGTAATCAAGCCAGGTGGAGATCATAAAATTTCTCCTATCCTCAGAATTAAACCAGGGTTCTTGATTCTAAAATAGCAGAGGATATGGATCCTTAGAGGGAGGAACAACCAAAAGAAATGCACAGATGTAAAATAGCCTATCCCTAATTCCTGATTTAAAGAAATAAAGGTTTTCTCAATAAAAAAATTAAGTGCACTCAAAATCTATAGTTTTAACTATTTTTGGAACCAATAAAACACCGTGGAGATTCAACCCCTATTAAGACAACAGATTGAGGCTATTGTAAAGTTGACCGATGAAGAATTTCAAGAGGTATTACCTTATTTTGAAACTAAAAATTATCGAAAAAATCAATATGTAGTGCAGGCAGGTGCAGCTGCTGCTTTTGACCATTTTGTAGTGAAAGGGCTTTTAAGATCCTATTTTATGGATGAAGATGGTAAAGAACATATCCTTCAGTTTGCGGTGGAAGACTGGTGGATCTCAGATCCTCAGGCGTATCACCATGGTTTGCCTGCCACTTTGAATATAGACTCTTTAGAAGACACCATTGTGCTGGCAATTTCCATAGACAACAGGGAAAAGCTTTGCTGGGAATGTAAAAAGATGGAATATTTTTTTAGGAAAAAGACCACTGCCGGCTACATCGCTTTGCAAAAAAGAATATTATCGCTGATGAGTCAAAAATCTGAAGCTCGGTACCGGTATTTTGAAGAACTTTACCCAAATCTCATCCACCGTTTGCCTAAAAAAATGATAGCATCTTATTTGGGGATTAGCCGTGAAACCCTCAGTAGGATGTCCTTAGACCAGTGACATATATCACACTTCCTATGTGATATATGTCCTTTGTTGCTCAAATCCTTTTGCTGAACTTTGTAAAAAAAGATTTATGAAAAATACAGCGTTGGTAGTGGGCGTTACCGGGATTACCGGAAGTAGCCTTGCAAAATCATTAATTGAAAAAGGCTGGAAAACCTATGGGGTATCGAGAAACCCCAATGTAGATCTGGAAGGATTAATTCCTATCTCCGCGGATTTATTGGATAAAGATACTCTCCAGTCAACCTTGGCAGGACTAAGACCTACCCATGTTTATATTGCTACCTGGATGCGTCAGGATACGGAGGCCGAGAACATAAAAGTGAACGGCGCGATGATCCGGAATCTTTTAGAGGCCCTGTCCCCGCAAAAATCCATTGAACACGTGGCCTTGGTGACTGGCTTAAAACATTATTTAGGTCCGTTTGACGATTATGCAAAGGGAGAATCCCCGAAAACACCGTTTAGAGAAGATCACCCGCGACTGGACAGTCCCAATTTTTACTATGCCCAGGAAGATGAAGTCTACGCAGCGGCTGAAAGGGATGGATTCACCTGGAGCATTCATCGCCCTCATACCGTTATTGGCAAAGCAGTGGGGAACCAAATGAATATGGGGACTACCCTGGCCGTTTATGCAAGTATCTGCAAGGAAAGGAACCAGCCCTTTATCTGGCCGGGATCAAAGGCACAGTGGGAGGGAATTTCGGATATGACAGATTCCAAGGTACTCTCAGAGCATTTAATTTGGGCATCTACCACAGAGGCTGCTAAAAATGAAGCCTTTAATATAACCAATGGGGATATCTTTAGATGGAAATGGATGTGGGAACAAATTGCAGCTTATTTTCAACTTGAATGTGTGGGCTATACCGGGGAAATAAGGTCCCTGGAAAAGCAAATGGAGCATGAGGAAGAACTTTGGAAAAAGATGACCTCTAAATACAATTTGAAAGAAAACAACCTGTTAAAACTGGCCTCAGCCTGGCACACGGATCTGGATCTGAGTCGTCCGGTAGAAATTATGACCGACATGTCCAAAAGCAGGAAACTGGGATTTAAAATTTACAAACCCACCATTGACTCTTTTATTGAGCTTTTTGAAGAACTTCGCAGCGAGAAATTGATTCCTTAGTGCTGCCCAGGGGATTGCTTGGGAGCAATTATGAGAAAACAACGCGTAAGATCCTGTTGTTTTCTTATAAAAAAACCAATAAAGAATGGCCTGTAGTGAATGCTACAGGCCATTTTAAGCTGATTGCTAAAATGATTATAATTATTTCTGGTCATAAAAACAAACAATAAAAATAACAGTGTTCCCTGATTAATTCTGATTTCATAAAGCCCGTCAGTATTTTAAATGTGTTTAAGATAGGTTTTCTGGAAGTCTTTGTAAAGCTTCAACAGCCCGAGAGTCCAAAGATTTTGGCTGTCTGTCACTTTAGGAACTTGTTTGTCAAAGAAGTCTTGAAAGTAGTTTTTATAAAACCATAACTCTGCCGATGCCTGAAATGGATTAAAATGTTGTCGGTGATAATTATGGTCTTTCCAGAGAACAGGAAATAAATTCCCTTGCAATTCCCAAAGCGGATTGGATTGGTTTTTAATCAAAGGGGATTCCGTGTTTGCACAGACCAGAGATACCACCATCCCATTGAAATTAGCGCATTAAAACTCCCTGTTTTACGAATCCTTCCTG
>JBGSWA010000470.1:0-33754 GCA_041752645.1 Gillisia sp.
CTTAGTATTAGATGCGAAACTTGAGTTATTAAATTTAACGATCTGTCAATAGTTAAATTTAAAATATTTACCGTTCAATAAGTTTTAGAATCCTTAATTTAGAGGGAACTAATATCCTGAAAATTAAATGGAGTTTATTGACTATTACAAAATTCTGGAACTCGTTAAATCGGCCAGCCAGTCAGACATCAAAAAAGCTTATAGGAAACTTGCGCGAAAATACCATCCGGACCTCAACCCGAACGATAAAAACGCACAGGCGAGATTTCAGCAAATAAACGAAGCCAATGAAGTGCTTAGCGATCCCGAAAAACGAAAAAAATACGACAAGCACGGAAAGGACTGGCAACACGCAGAGCAATTTGAGCAAGCACAACGCCAGCAACAGCAACAATCCGGTAGGGGTTTTGGCAGTGGAGGGCAACAATCCTATTCGGGGAATTTTGACAACGACACTTTCTCCGATTTTTTTGAACAAATGTTCGGGGGCGGCGCAAGATCAAGAGGAACCGGCAGAGCTCCCCAATACAAAGGCCAGGATTACAATGCCGAACTCCAACTTAATTTATCGGATGTTTACACAAGTAAAAAACACACCCTTACCGTAAACGGAAAAAACATCCGGATAAACATTCCCTCCGGGGTGGAAAACGGACAAACCATAAAAATTAAGGGGCACGGTGGTCCGGGAATTCAGGGAGCCCCAAAAGGCGATCTCCTAATCACTTTTAATATTGTAAACGACACCAAATTCAAGCGGGAAAAGGAAAATCTATACACCGAGGTAGAGGTAGATTTTTTCGCTGCATTATTGGGTGGGGAAATCACCGTTGATACGTTTACCGGAAAGGTGAAACTCAAAGTAAAACCTGAAACCCAACCCGGCACCCAAATTAAATTGAAAGGTAAGGGTTTTCCGAAATATAAAAAGGAGGGGCAATTTGGGGATTTGTACATTACCTATCAGATTAAAATGCCAGCCAATCTGACGCCCAGCGAAAAGGAATTATTTAAAGAATTGCAAAAATTACGCTCATGAATTTAAATGATTTAATTGAAATCGATGAACTTTGTATCCTTTACAAAGTTGAGCACACTTTTATAAGATCTTTAAGCGAAAGCGGCCTTATTGAAGTTATTAGGCTGGAACAAGGAGAGTATGTGCATTGCAATAAATTGACAGAATTTGAAAAAATGCACAGGCTTTACCATGATCTGAACATCAATCTGGAAGGTCTGGAGGCAATTCAGCATTTATTAAATAAGCTTAAAGAACTTCAAAAAATTAATTTGCAGTTGCAAAATAGGTTGCTTCGATATGAATAGCGACTTGTTAATTAAATGTGAATTTTTTTAAACTAAGTTTAACAGGTTTTCGTTCTATGTTTTTTAATTTTGAATTCGATTAAAATATTCAAAATAAAATATTTATGAAATACGATCAAATTGACAGGAAACTCTTTATAAAAAACCGCAAAAATTTTATGTCCAAGATGAGGCCAAAAAGTTTAGCTGTTTTCAACTCAAACGACATTTACCCCATAAGCGCCGATAGCACTATCCCTTTCCAACAGGCAAGGGATATTTTCTATTTAAGCGGGGTAGATCAGGATGAGAGCATTCTTGTACTTTTCCCGGATGCACCACTTGAAAAGCATCGTGAAATTTTGTTTTTAACCGAAACCAATGATCATATTGCGGTTTGGGAAGGCGAAAAATTAACAAAAGAAAAGGCGTTTGAAACTACCGGCATAAAAACCGTATATTGGTTAAAAGAATTTGAAAAAGTGTATTTTGAGGTAATGACCCAATGTGAAACAGTATATTACAATACAAATGAGCATTACAGAGCCTCTATTGAAACTCAGACCAGGGAAGCACGTTTTATTGAATGGAGCAAAAAGAAATACCCAGCACACCAGGTTGCCAAAAGCAATCCTATTTTACAAAGATTGCGTTCAGTAAAAGATCCAATAGAGTTGAAATTGATGCAAAATGCCTGTGATATTACCGAAAAAGCCTTCCGCAGAACCCTTGGTTTTGTCAAGCCGGGCGTCTGGGAATATCAGATCGAGGCAGAACTTATGCACGAATTCCTGAATAACTGCTCAAAGGGATTTGCATATACTCCTATTATCGCCAGCGGAAACAATGCCAATGTGTTGCATTATATCGAAAATAACCAGCAATGTACAGCCGGAGATTTGATCCTATTGGACGTAGGGGCAGAATATGCAAATTATAACAGTGATATGACCCGGACCATTCCGGTTTCAGGTAAATTCAGTAAAAGGCAAAAGGAAGTGTACAATGCCGTGAACAGGGTCAAAAAGGATGCTACCAAGATGCTGGTTCCCGGAACTATTTGGGCCGATTACCACCTTGAGGTAGGAAAACTTATGACCTCTGAATTGATTACTTTAGGGCTTTTAGATAAAGCAGATGTACAAAAACAGGATCCGGAATGGCCTGCATATAAAAAGTATTTCATGCACGGAACCTCACATCATATAGGTTTGGACACTCACGATTATGGAATTTTGACCGAACCCATGATGGCTAACCAGGTGTATACAGTGGAGCCCGGAATTTACATTCCTGCCGAAGGATTCGGGATTCGGTTAGAAGATGATCTTGTAGTTCAGGAAAAAGGAAATCCGCTCAATTTAATGGGCCATATCCCTATCGAAGCAGATGAAATTGAAGACTTGATGAATTCCTAGACTCTCTTTTATAATCAATTATAAAAACCTTGCCTCAAAATTAAAGGAATTTTGAGGCAGGGTTTTTTTGCACTCATCGGCCCTTTGGATTTTGAGTGTCAAGGTGACTACCCACGAATCAAGCAGTAGGGGCATATGGAGGGCTCAATTTTGATTAAAACCTGGGTCATAAGTGAAGGTTTTATATTTTCATTCGTGCATGGCTTAAAAAGTGGAAATATAGGTTTACGAGAATACACGGATATTTTTATGCCTTCCGCCAAACTTCATTTTGCCATAGCATTCCTATGAAAAATGCGAGAACCGACGGGATCACCCATCCCAAACCGTAAATAGCGAGCGGGATCCATATCTGTATTTCCTCAAACAATTCAGTAGTTAAAACATACTTCAATGCATCCGGAAGGCTAAAAATTATTGTCGCAATTACAGTCGTTCTCATCACCAGGATTGTCCTGAATTTGGCGGGCATGACATTCAGTAAAATTAAAATAATAGTTAGAGGGTAGATCAGCATCAACACGGGTAGCGCAATTTCTATGATCGCATTGACGGAAAGTGCACCCATCAATATTCCTAGAAGGCAAGCAACGCTAACGGTTACAGGATAAACATATGGTTTATTAATTCTTTCAGTCATAAAATCGGCTGTACCCGTAATAATCCCCACTGCTGTGGTAAAACAGGCCAGTGCAACCAAAATCGCCAAACTGATTTGTGCCATTGCCCCTAGGTTTAAAAAACTAATTCCGGAGAGCAACTGAGTCCTTGTAATATCGCCAGGAAATTCAGAATTAACCCTTGCCCCATTGAAAATGAGCCCACCGTACACCAGCAATAATCCAAATGCGGCCAAGATTGCAGAGCCGGTTATGATTTGCCTTATTTCAGTCCCGGAAGAATAACCTTTCAGCTTAATCGAAATTATAATCACTCCTCCAACAACCAATGAGGCAATGGCATCAAAGGTTTGATAGCCTTCAAAAAACCCATATAAAACAGGAAGTTTTGTAACTGGTCCACCCATAGGATTATATTCAGTAAAAAATCCGCTGATAATAATTGATAACAACATGAGCAAAATAGCCGGAGTAAGGAACTTTCCGATATTATTTATCACGGTAGAGCGCTTTATCACAAAAACAAATACCAATAGAAAATAAAGGAGGCTTGTGGTAAGCGGAGAGACATCAAAAAATGGTTGCACTGCGATCTCGTGCGTCACGGCTGCCGTTCTTGGCGCAGGAAGGGCAATGCTAATCATGTAAATGAGAATACAAAACACCAAACTAAAACCAGGTGAGATCTTTTCGGCAAAATTGAACATCCCACCCTGCAACCGTGCGTGGGCAAAAATACCCAAAAGGGGTAATCCCACTGCGGAAATTACAAATCCTAAAGCCACCAGATACCACTGCGAACCGGCAAAAAACCCTAAAAAAGGAGGTAGTATTAAATTTCCTGCCCCAAAAAACATAGCAAATAATGCAAATCCTACCACAAAGGCTTCTTTTGTAAATTTCATTATCAGCTCAAATTATTCTAAATTGTGGTATGATATTAACGTATAAACAAACGCAGTTGTTCTATACCTCCAAAGGTATTGGAAATCCATTGGTATTTTTACACGGATTTTTGGAAAGTAGTAAAATTTGGGAGCCCTTTACAGATGAACTCTCAAAGAAGCGCCAAGTGATCTGCATCGATTTGCCCGGCCACGGGAAATCAGGGGTTTTAAATACGGTCCATACTATGGATCTATTTGCAGAAGCAGTGCAAGCTATACTGCGACATCTTGAAGTGGATAGAATCACCCTGGTGGGACATTCGATGGGAGGTTATGTGAGTTTGGCATTTTGTGACAAATTTCCCGAGATGATGGAAGGCCTGCTACTTTTAAATTCATCTCCGACACCAGATTCAGAAGAAAAAAAGTTAGGTCGCGACAAAGCCATTGACCTGGTGAGGAAAAAGAAAAAAACTTTCGTAAAAATGGCCATCTCAAATTTAGTGACGAAAGAAAGTAATTTGAAATTCCAAGTTGAAATGAAGGATTTAATAGATGACGCCCTTAGTTTTTCTGAAGAGGGAATTATTTCAGCCTTAAAAGGTATGAAAATTCGTACAGATAGAACTGAGGTGCTGAAAGCCTTTCGGGGACCCAAATACATCGTTGCCTCAAAACAGGATCCTGTGATAAATTTTGAGGAAATTCAAGTAATCGCGCAAAAATGTGACTGCACCTTAAAGAGCCTTCCCGATGGCCATTTATCCTTTCTTGAAAACCGTGTTGAGGTTTTTGAATTTTTACACCTTATCGATTAATTGTGACTTTTTATCGTTTTATTTAACTTATTTTTATAACTTTAAATTTTGTAACAATAATATCAGCTTTTTATGAAGAATGCATCCTCTCAATTATTTCATTTCGCAAAGGTTTATTGTCGCATTTTTGGGCACAGATTAAAAATTTCAAAAAATGTGACGAACCATATTCACGAATACAAATGTGCGAAATGTGGGGTAGAAATGACCGATACCGCAAATGGTTTCCTTGCAAGACTTACCCCAAAATTTAAGGAAACCAATGATTATTTAGCTAAATTTCATAAAAAAAGAACTCGACGAATTTTTACAAACGCATCCTAATTTTCTTCTTCTTTCATTGCATTCCATCCCCTTGCAATTAACGGGATTTTTGTGTTAGCCCTGGTAATAAGATGCATGCCCTCATTTTCTTCGGTCATATGTCCAATTACGGTAAAATGCGGATTTGCTTTTATCTTGTCAAAATCCTCCTGGGCGATAGTAAACAACAATTCATAATCCTCTCCACCACTTAAGGCAATAGTAGTGCTATCAAGCTCAAACTCTTCACAGGCCGAAATAACCGACGGATCCAGTGGTATTTTTTCTTCATATAAATTGGCCCCTACCTTAGAACTTTTACACAAATGAATGATCTCCGAAGAAAGCCCGTCACTAATATCGACCATTGAAGTCGGTTTTACTCCAAGGGATTTAAACAAAGGAGGAATATCTTTTCTTGCTTCCGGCTTTAACTGCCGTTCAATCAAATACGTATAAGCATCAAGGTCAGGTTGTGAATTGGGATTTGCCTTAAATACTTCTTTCTCGCGTTTCAGGATATTCAGGCCCATATATGCCGCCCCCAAATCTCCAGTTACTACCAGCAGATCATTAGGTTTTGCGCCGCTTCGGAAAACCACGTCCTGCTTTTCTGCCATCCCAATCGCGGTAATGCTTATCAACAATCCTTTAGTGGAGGATGAGGTATCTCCGCCCACAACATCGATGTTATAAATTTTAGCGGCAAGTTCAATCCCTTCATACAATTCCTCCAAGGCTTCCACGGGAAAGCGGTTGGAAACGGCAATTCCCACAGTAATTTGGGTAGGTGTCCCATTCATTGCATAAACATCAGATAAATTAACCATCACCGCTTTATATCCCAAATGCTTTAGGGGCATATAGGACAGATCAAAATGTACCCCTTCCAAAAGGAAATCGGTAGTTACCAGGATTTGCTTATTTTTAAATTCAAGGACTGCTGCATCATCGCCAATGCCTTTTATGGTTGATGGCAATTTAGGTTGCAGGTTTTTGGTGAGCAGGGCTATCAGCCCAAATTCACCCAATTCTGAAAGTTTTGTCCTACTTTGCTGACTATCTTCTAACATCTTCTTTAATTTTGAAATGCAAAATAAATGAATATTCTTTCAGCAACAGGAGATTTACATTATTTTATGATTTTAATGCCTGAAATATCGGTTTTATGCGGTTACAACTCCTGTAACCCGGGCTCTTGTAAATCCTAATAAGCATGTTGGATATTAAGACAAAAAAATTCAAACTCCGATTGGGTCTGCTTATATTCTCATTCTTAAAACAAATAGAAGGTTGCGGTAATCCGTTTGTTTTATAGTATATTTGTACTCAATTTAGAATTAATCTTATTAACAATGATAAAAGTAAGCGAAGGTGCTAAAAAAAGGATTGCGTTATTGATGACTGATGAAGGCTATGATGCGACCAAGGACTTTGTGCGAGTAGGAGTTAGAAGCGGAGGCTGTTCTGGATTGTCGTATGAACTCAAATTTGACAATTTACAGGCAGAAAACGATAAGTTGTTTGAGGACAATGAGATAAGGATCGTGATAGATAAAAAGAGTGTGCTCTATTTGGCAGGAACAATCCTGGAATATTCAGGTGGTCTGAATGGCAAGGGATTTGTTTTCAACAATCCTAATGCCCAGAGAACATGTGGTTGTGGGGAAAGCTTTTCATTGTGAAATAAAGTTTTAAAGTTTAACTATTTTAAAATTTGTTGCGTTGAGATGGCAAAAGGCAGGAGAATTAAATTAAATACTTTTATTTGATTACTGGTCAGGGAAATTTTTCCAAAGATTATGTATTAAGGGACCAAATCTAGGAGTGCAGGTATTTCAATAACCTTTAAATATTGCTAAAGGGTTATAACGGGAAACAACAAAAAAATTTATTTGTTTTTATATATAGCAAAAAACCCCTCAGGAAAATTTTCCTCCCAATTATATCTCCGTACTGATTTAATATATATATATATCAACGATGAATTTGAAAGGTTAAATTTAAAAGTTAGTATAATTTTAAAATTGATAAGTGGATTGATTAAGCACCAAAAATCAGCATTTTAAATTTTAAACTTTTTAACCTTCTAACAAGAAATAAATTATGGCATATACTGAAGACGATTTAAAGAAAGAACTCGAGACAAAAGAATATGAATACGGGTTTTATACCGATATTGAATCGGATACATTCCCTGTGGGATTGAATGAGGATATTGTCCGGGCAATTTCACAACGAAAAGAAGAGCCACAATGGATGACACAATGGAGGCTTGAGGCCTTTAGAGCCTGGGAACTAATGATTGAACCAGAATGGGCCAATGTACATTATCCTAAACCTGATTTTCAGAACATCTCTTATTACTCCGCTCCCAATAAAAAGGCCAAATACGATAGTTTAGATGAGGTTGATCCAGAATTATTGGCAACTTTTGAAAAACTCGGAATTTCAGTAGACGAGCAAAAAATGCTTTCCGGGGTAGCGGTAGACATCGTAATGGATTCCGTTTCGGTTGCTACCACTTTCAAGAAAACCCTTGGGGAAAAAGGTATTATTTTCTGCTCTATATCAGAGGCGATACGTGAACATCCGGAATTGGTCAAAAAACATCTCGGCACTGTGGTGCCACAAAAGGACAATTTTTACGCAGCATTAAATTCTGCTGTATTTAGCGATGGTTCATTTTGCTATATCCCAAAAGGAGTCCGTTGTCCCATGGAACTTTCAACCTATTTTAGGATCAATCAGGCCGGAACCGGACAATTTGAAAGAACTTTATTAATAGCCGACCAAGGCAGTTATGTGAGTTATCTTGAAGGCTGTACCGCACCTTCCAGGGACGAAAATCAATTGCACGCCGCTGTGGTTGAATTGATAGCTTTGGACAATGCTGAAATCAAATATTCCACCGTTCAAAACTGGTATCCCGGAAATAAGGAAGGAAAAGGCGGGGTTTTCAATTTCGTTACCAAACGTGGACTTTGCGAGAAAAATGCCAAGATCTCATGGACCCAGGTGGAAACAGGTTCAGCTGTAACCTGGAAATACCCTTCTTGTATTTTAAAGGGAGATAATTCCATAGGGGAATTTTATTCAATTGCCGTAACCAACAATTACCAGCAGGCTGATACCGGCACTAAAATGATCCACCTTGGAAAAAACACAAAAAGCACCATTATTTCTAAGGGAATTTCAGCAGGTAAATCACAAAACTCGTATCGCGGACTGGTACATATCAACAGCAGGGCAGAGAATGCTCGAAATTTTTCCCAATGCGACTCCCTGTTGATGGGAAATAAATGTGGGGCACACACCTTCCCATATATTGAAGTTAAAAATAAAACTGCCCAGGTGGAGCATGAGGCTACTACCAGTAAAATAGGCGAAGACCAGTTATTTTATTGCAATCAGCGCGGGATCCCAACAGAGAAGGCCATTGCCCTTATCGTGAACGGATTTAGCAAGGATGTGCTGAATAAATTACCGATGGAATTTGCTATGGAAGCTCAAAAGCTTCTGGAAATTTCACTGGAAGGATCTGTTGGATAATATAAAAATGAAGAAATATTGATAAAAAAATTAATTTTCGTAATAGCTATTTTAACCTTTGGGGTTGGCTGTGAGAATGAGCCGGAAATAAAACCGGAGGTAAAATCTGAAGCCACTGAAAAAGACAGCATTCAGAATTATCAGGGGAATTTTATTTCGGTTGGTACTGATGCGGTACTCAAAGGAGAAAATTTTGTGTTCCAGGTAAAAATGGATTCTATGGCCAATATACTCAAGGAATCCCTGAAAGGGTATCAACTAGAGAATATGAACATCGTTCCAGTTGAAGTAAAGGGGAAAGTGATAGATAACAAAGTTAAAAAAGGCTATTCAAAGGTGATAGAGATCAAGGAAATTGTAGAGATTTTCGCCAAGACACAATCAGAAAATACAGACCTAAAGAAATAATCATATCCGGGAAGTCGGATACACATCAAAAATATTATGCTTAAAATAAAGAATTTACACGCCAGTATAGAGGATAAAGAAATCCTGAAAGGGATCAATCTTGAGATAAAAGCAGGAGAAGTACACGCTATTATGGGACCAAATGGTTCGGGAAAAAGCACCCTATCTTCAGTAATCGCAGGAAAAGAAGAGTTCGAAATGACCGAAGGAGAAATTATCTTTGACGGCATCGATCTAACAGAATTGGCTCCTGAGGACCGTGCCCACAAAGGTATCTTTTTATCATTTCAATATCCGGTAGAAATTCCCGGAGTTTCGGTCACTAATTTTATAAAGGCAGCGATCAATGCCCACCGTAAATCACAGGGATTGGGAGATATGCCGGCCAATGAGATGTTGAAAATGATAAGGGAAAAATCGGAACTGTTGGAAATAGACCGAAAATTCTTATCTCGGTCCTTAAACCAGGGATTTTCAGGGGGAGAGAAAAAACGGAATGAAATTTTTCAAATGGCAATGCTCTCCCCAAAACTTGCTATTTTGGATGAAACCGATTCAGGCCTAGATATAGATGCGCTCAAGGTAGTAGCCAACGGAGTGAATAAGCTGCGCAATAAAGACAATGCCATATTGTTAATTACACATTACCAGCGATTGCTGGATTATATCGTCCCAGATGTGGTTCACGTTATGGTTGATGGTAAAATTGTGAAATCCGGTGGGAAAGAACTTGCCTATGAACTGGAAGAAAGAGGCTATGACTGGCTTAAACCGGAGCAGGTTTAAGCAGTTGTCGAAAGTCCTTTGAAATTCTGTTTAGGTTTCAGTAGGAATATTTTAATACAAATTCGAAACAAAGTATAGATTTTTCGCTCCGGCGAAAATGACAATTGAAATTATTATGGAATTAAAAGATAAATTAATATCCTCTTTTTTGGCTTTTGAAGAAAGTTGTGATGTAGATGCTGATATCCACCTGCTGAGGAGTCAGGCTATAAAGGAATTTGAGGAATTAGGATTTCCTTCAAAAAAGGAAGAATCCTGGAAATACACTTCCCTGAATTCTGTTCTAAAACCAGATTACAGTGTTTTTCCGAAAAAGGAAAATGCAATTGAATACGGTGATATAAAGAAATATTTAGTCCACAATATAGATACCTATAATTTGGTTTTTATTGATGGCATTTATTCATCGCATTTATCGCAAACCACGCATGACAAAATTGATGTTTGCCTGCTGTCAGCGGCTTTGGCCAAACCCAAATACAAGGGGGTAATAGATACCTATTTCAACAAGGCAATTCCTAAAGCAAACGGTTTAACCTCCTTGAATACTGCTTTTTCAAAAGAAGGAGCCTATATTCATATTCATAAAAACCGGGTAGCAGATAAGCCCGTTCAAATAATCAATTTCGCTACCGGGAATGAAGCCGCTCTAATGATCCAGCCACGTAATTTAGTTGTGGTCGATGAAAATGCACAGGTTCAAATTATTGAACGTCACCAAAGCTTAACCGATCATCCTGTACTTACCAATTCTGTTACCGAAATATTTGCCGGAAAACATGCTGTGGTGGATTATTACAAGATCCAAAACGACCGTTCCTCGGCTTCGCTTATAGACAGTACTTTTATTGATCAAAAAGCGGGAAGTAACTGCTCCATGCATACATTTTCCCTGGGCGGAAAATTGACCAGAAACAACCTAAACTTCTTCCAAAAAGGCGAACATTCAGATTCCACCTTAAAGGGAATAACCATAATTGAAGATAAGCAGCATGTTGATCACAACACATTGGTGCATCACCAATCTCCCAATTGTGAAAGTCATCAGGATTACAAAGGCATTTTTGCAGATAGTTCCACAGGTGTTTTCAACGGAAAAATAGTTGTGAACCAGGTGGCTCAAAAAATAAACGCGTTCCAATCCAACAATAATATTTTACTGGATAATAAAGCAACCATAAATTCCAAACCCCAACTGGAAATTTTTGCCGATGATGTGAAATGCAGCCACGGATGTACCATTGGTCAACTGGATAAAGACTCCCTGTTTTACCTGCGATCGAGAGGAATTCCGTTAAAGGAGGCCCGTGCCCTGCTTATGTACGCTTTTGCAAACAACGTATTGGAAAGCGTAAAAATTCCGGAAATTAAAAAAAGGATCACCCACGAAATCGCTATGAAATTAGGGGTGAGTTTAGGATTCGATTTATAAACAAACCTCATCGTTTTAAATAATAGTTTGGTTTTATTATAGCTTTTAAAAGTGAAATTAATATGAAAGTTGCAGCTAAAAAAATTCCATTTAATGTTGAAGATATCCGAAAGGATTTTCCGATCCTAAAAAGAAAAATTAACGGACTTCCTTTGGTTTATTTTGATAATGCCGCAACCTCACAAACCCCGCGACAGGTTATAACTGCAATTGTCGATTATTATTCAAACTACAATGCCAATATCCACCGAGGGGTACATACCTTATCTCAGGAAGCGACCGATAAATATGAAACTGCACGCAAAAAGATCCAAACACATTTCAATGCAGGAAAACCTTATGAAATAATTTTTACTTCTGGTGCTACACACGGAATTAATCTAGTAGCCAGTGGTTTTGCTTCCATTTTACAGAAGGGAGATGAAATTTTAGTTTCGGCCCTAGAACACCACTCAAATATTGTTCCCTGGCAAATGCTTTGTGAAAAAACCGGTGCTGTTTTAAAAGTGATCCCGATGGACCAAAACGGGGAGTTGCTTTTATCGGAATATGTAAAACTACTGTCGGAAAGAACAAAAATAGTAATGGTAAATCACGTTTCCAATGCCCTGGGAACAGTGAACCCGATCAAAGAAATTATAGTTAAAGCCCATGGCTTTGGCGCGGCTGTTTTAATTGATGGCGCCCAGGCTGCTCCTCATATAAAAACAGACCTACAGGAGTTGGATGTAGATTTTTACGTGGCCTCTGCCCATAAAATGTGTGGCCCTACAGGGGTGGGAATGTTATACGGGAAAGAAGAATGGTTGAAAAAAATACCTCCATTTCAGGGTGGTGGTGAGATGATTGCCACGGTAACTTTCGAAAAAACCACCTATGCAGATCTCCCCCATAAGTTTGAAGCAGGAACTCCCAATATTTGTGGAGGCATTGCCTTCGGAGCAGCATTAGATTATATCAATGCAATTGGGATAGAAGAAATAGCCAGGTATGAACATCGACTTCTCAAATACGCTACTGAAAAATTACTGGAGATTGACGGGTTAAAAATTTATGGAACAGCCAATAATAAAACTGCCGTAATTTCCTTTAACATTGAGGGAATTCACCCATATGATATCGGTACGATTGTCGATAAATTAGGCATTGCTGTTAGAACCGGACATCATTGTACGCAGCCAATAATGGATTATTTTAAAATTCCCGGCACTGTGCGGGCATCTTTTGCATTTTATAATACAATAGAAGAAATCGATATGTTTATTACTGCCATTAAACGGGCCAAAACGATGTTGGAATAATAAATATTCACAATTAAAAAAAAGCAAAGTAATTTAAACTGCAAAAACAAAAAAAGTGAGTGATATTAAAGAAATACAACAGGAAATAATTCAGGAATTTTCTATGTTCGAGGACTGGATGGAGCGCTACGAATATATGATTGAGCTTGGAAAATCCTTGCCGTTGATAGACGAAAAATATAAAATTGAAGAAAATTTGATCAAGGGTTGTCAAAGCAAGGTTTGGATTCATGCAGAATTGCAGGGCGACAAACTTTTGTTTACCGCAGATAGCGATGCCATTATTACCAAAGGGATCGTAGCCATCCTGATCAGGGTTTTTTCCAATCAGCATCCTGCTCAAATCCTAGTATCAGACACCCAATTTATCGATGAAATCGGCCTTAAGGAGCATCTCTCCCCTACCCGTGCAAACGGTTTGGTGAGCATGATCAAACAACTTAAAATGTATGCTTTGGCATATCAAACACAATTAAACTGAGATGACAAAAAAAATAAACACACAGGAATTGGGTGAAAAAATTGTTGAAGTTTTAAAATCCATTTACGATCCTGAAATCCCCGTGGACATTTATGAACTGGGACTAATTTATGACGTTTTGGTAAATACGGAATATGAAGTAAAAATATTGATGACCTTAACAACTCCGAATTGCCCTGTGGCTGAATCCCTGCCACAGGAGGTGGAAGAAAAAGTGAAGTCAATGGATATTGTAAAGGATTGCGAGGTAGAAATTACTTTTGATCCTCCATGGACCCAGGATTTGATGAGTGAAGAAGCGAAACTGGAGTTGGGAATGTTATAATCATCCCCCCTTAATCCCGCCATCCAAGTCTTCCCCCCATTTGAGAAGCCATAAAATAATTAAACCTAAAAGCATTTGATATGTCAACTGAAATAATAAACCGCGTTGCCGACAGCAAATTGATCACTTTTGATTTGGAATACTATTATCCAAAAGGGGAACGGGTACTTTTCGATATTAAAGATTGGTTGATGGAAGGTTTGATTCTGAGGGAAGCTGTTTTTAGGGAAAAAATTTTGGCATATGACTGGAGTAAATACAAAGACAAATATGTGGCTCTTTTCTGTTCCACAGGAGCCATTATTCCGGCCTGGGCATACATGCTTTTGACTACCCATTTTCATCCTTTTGCTAAAAAAGTGGTCATAGGCGATCTGGAAACCCTGGAAACAATGCTATATTCCGAAATTATTCAAAACCTGGATGTGATCGAATTTAAGGACAAAATGCTTATAATAAAGGGCTGTTCTCATAAACCTGTTCCTAAAAATGCCTATTTGCTTATTATAGAAAAATTGCAACCTGTGGTAAAAAGTTTAAGGTATGGGGAGGCCTGCTCATCGGTACCGCTTTATAAGAGATGAAAAGATGAAATATTTATTCTTAATTTTGATTCTTCTAATTGGCCGCCAGGAGGTTTCTGCTCAGGAGGAAATAATTGAAGTCCCCCCACAGGGATGGATTTCAGAAGGAACCATTCAATTATTATTCAATCAATCTGCTTTTAACAATGAATGGACGGGTGGTGGTACCTCGAGCATCGCAGGCAACCTGACCTTAAATTATAATCTCAATTACCGCTTGGACGATCTTTCCTGGGACAATAAATTATTGGCCGATTACGGATTAACCAAAATTAAAGACGACGAATTCTCCAGAAAAACAAGCGATCGTTTAGAATTTAATTCTATTTTAGGAAAACAGCTAAAAAATTCCAATTGGTATTATTCCTTGTTTTTGAATTTCAGGACACAGTTTTCCAAAGGTTATGAATTTAGCGAAGATCCCCTAAGCCATAAAACCACCAGGACAGAAACCACTCATTTCTTCTCTCCCGCTTATTTGCAATCAGGACCAGGTATGATGTGGAAAAAGAATGAAAATTTTATAATAAATATCGCTCCCGCGACCGCCAGGTTTATCTTTGTAGACAACCAATTCACTTCACTTCCCGGGTATGTTGACGGACAGTATTTTGGGGTAGACCAAGGAAAGTCGAGCCGGTTTGAATTTGGGGCATCTGTAAGTGCTTTTCTGAAATTAAACCTTCTGGAGAATGTAACTATGGAAAATACTGCGAATTTTTATTCCAACTACCTGAATACACCAGGAAATGTAGATATTGATTATTTGATGAATATTCAAATGAAAATCAATAGTTATTTATCCGCAAATTTACTCTTCCAGGCTATCTATGATGACAACGCAGTTGCGGCTTTTCAAATAAGGGAAGTTTTTGGCCTTGGAATTAACTACAACCTCTAACTGAACTTCTTTTTAAAATTTTAAAAAACACTTTTTTTAAGCAAATATGGGTCCTTTCAAAGGGCCAATATTTGGAGACTAATTTCAGTCCAACTTATTAATATCACCATAATTGTTTATTATATGAAATAGCTTTAGGATAGTTTTACCAAATTATCTTCTTTTTATACCCCCCGTTTCTTTACCTTAGGCTTTGAATTAATAATGAATAACCGCTAATAAAATCCGGTTATTATCTACAGCGTAACTTTGCATTTATGATAGAAAAGGCTGATTTAACATATGAAAAAGTGGTTCTTATTGGGATTGTTACCCAGGATCAGGGTGAGGATAAACTGAAAGAATATTTAGATGAACTCGAATTTCTGACCTATACCGCGGGGGGAGAAGTTGTAAAACGTTTCACCCAGAAGATGGCAAAACCCGATCCAAAGACCTTTATGGGTTCAGGAAAAATAAATGAGGTAAAAGAATTTATAGAAGCAAATGAGATTGGCACTGCTGTTTTTGACGATGAACTCTCTCCGTCTCAACAAAAAAATATTCAAAAAGTATTGGATTGCAAAGTGCTGGACCGCACCAACCTCATTCTTGATATTTTTGCACAACGCGCGCAATCAAGCTACGCAAGGACTCAGGTGGAATTGGCACAATATCAATACCTGCTCCCCAGATTGTCTGGGATGTGGACTCACCTTGAACGACAACGTGGAGGAATAGGGATGCGTGGCCCCGGGGAAACCGAAATTGAAACAGACCGTCGTATTGTTCGCGACAGAATTTCCCTCCTAAAGAAGAAAATTGAGACCATCGATAAGCAAATGGGAGTACAGCGTGGAAACCGCGGGCAACTGGTACGGGTGGCTTTGGTAGGTTACACCAACGTAGGAAAATCTACCTTGATGAACCTCATCAGCAAAAGTGATGTATTTGCAGAGAACAAACTCTTTGCAACCCTGGACACTACTGTTAGAAAAGTTGTAATTCGCAATTTGCCCTTTTTACTGACAGATACCGTGGGATTTATCAGAAAATTACCCACACAACTGATAGAATCTTTTAAATCAACACTGGATGAAGTGCGTGAAGCCGATTTACTTTTGCACGTGGTTGATATTTCCCATCCCAATTTTGAAGAGCATATCCAATCGGTCAACCAAACCCTGGTAGATATTAAAAGCGCAGATAAACCAATCATTATGGTATTCAATAAAATCGATGCCTATTCTGAAGAAAAAATTGATGATGATGATTTGGTTACTGAAAAAACCAAAGCCCATTATTCCCTGGAGGAATGGAGACAAACCTGGATGAACCGTTTAGGCGATAATGTGTTATTTATTTCTGCCTTGAACCAGGAAAATATTGAGGATTTTAAAAAGAAGATCTACGAGGCGGTACGGCAGATCCACGTTACCAGATTCCCATATAACAGTTTTCTTTATCCTGAATATGATGCTTATTTAGAGGAAGAAAAAGATGAGGAAGAATAGTTTTAAATTAGTATATGAGAACTGGTACACTACAACTTATCTGTATGAAAAAAATATTCCTTATCCCTTTTTTATTGTTTTTCTTCGGAAATGTTTGTGCCCAGGAACTCGAAGGAGCCTGGTTATTAACCCATAAGGATGGAAAAGAAATTACTGACAGAAAGCTTGTAAAAATTTACCAGGATGGATATTTTGCCTACGCTTCTAAAGAAATAAATACCAATAAATTTCTGAGTGCCGCAGGTGGGAATTACAGGCTGGAAGGCAATTCTTATTCTGAAATTCACGATTTCAACACAATGGATACCTCAACAATTGGAAAAGAATCCCTGTATATTTTTTCGATAAAAGGGAATATTTTAAAAATCACCAATAAAAATACCTCAGAATCCTGGAATAGAATATCTGACACCACTGATGATTTAACCCAAAATTGGGTAATAACCGGCAGGGAAAGAAACCGAGAGATGAATATTATTACTCCGGGTGACAGAAGAACAATTAAGATCCTAAGTGGAGGACATTTTCAGTGGATCGCATTTAATTCAGACACCAACGAATTTAGCGGCACCGGTGGGGGGACCTACTCGGCAAATAACGGGGTTTATATTGAAAATATTGAGTTTTTCTCCCGGGATAGCAGTCGGGTCGGGGCAAGCTTAAAATTTGAATTTGAAGTTAAAGATGGAAAATGGCATCACCGTGGAAGAAGCTCTAAAGGGGATCCCATTTATGAGATCTGGTCTCCCTATCGGATGTTTCTAGTTCAATAAGAATTCTATTTCCGTTTTAAAAATCTTTGAGCGGGGATAAGAAACTCACCTTCAGTAATTTTAATTGATTTAAACAAAAGCCTATCATCCAATGGAAGGTATTGCACTTGAAGCTCTTGTGTTATTTTATTCCCCCCTATCCCACTTAACAGGTTTCCCCGAAATATATTTTCAGAAATTTTTACCAGGTTAACCGAATATTTGTTCTCCATTTTAAAACATTCAGAGATTTTCCTTTTCAAAGTTCTCCATGCAATGAACCCCTCTAACCCTTTCCTTTGTAATGTGGATCAAATCAAGTCTAAAAATTTGCTGACCGTCACTGGAATCCATTTGCCATTGCCCGGATATATCCTGTGCCCCTGCTGTAACCAAAAATGTAATACACCCGGAAATTAATAGTAATTTTTTTATCATCTTCTCGAATTTTAAAAAAAACTGAGCTATAAAAAAAGGTTAGGGGGAGTTGAGATGGAGGTCTAGGCAAGATAATCAAATTTTAATTAATTAAATCTTAATTCCCCGATTCTCATATATGATTTTCAAACAATAATAATCTTCTGTTACAAATTTTAAATCCCCAGAACTCATCAAATATGCATTGACTTATTGAGAAAGCAGTTATTATAATTTTGAGACGTTCTACCTGGCTCTCTCTTAATTAAGGCAGGTAAGTCCTTAGTAGAGTGTGATAACGCAATCTCCATTAGTTCTTCTTATCGGTGTCTTATAAGGGAAAACTTCCACAACGTTCTGCAATAAAAGAGGGATATTGCCAAAAAATTTAAAGCATAAAAACCAGGTTAATTATAAATCGATGTAACCTATTTGCCAAAATTCAAGTGGCAATCTTATTTTTTGTTTGTTACAACAGATCTGGCTAAAAGGGCATTTCCTTACCAGATTTATGAAAACAAAAAGGCTGAGAGCATAGTATACAATTATTTTTATTTTGTTCTGACTATATCACTCATATCCCAACCGACAATGGATTTGAATTTGCCAATAGGCTCATAAGATGAAAAAAAGGCAAACTTTGTAAAAAGCCTTCTAAAATGCAAGAGAAATGCATGAAAAACTACATTAACCTAAGGCCAACAAAACCCGCAACAAAAAACATATGAGATGATAGAAAGGGTTATCGGAAAAATAAAATCAACTCCATTCTCAAAATAAAATATAATAACTGGCAACCTATGGAAAAACAAATGATGGTTCTTTCCCACTACCTACTTAAGCCACCATCCTTTAAGAAAATAACTTATTATGAAAACCCTTTTTCAAGATTTGAAAGGGTGAAACGAAGAACCAGAATTATTTAAAATAACACTAGAGGAATTTAAAATTAAAATTCTAAGTTTACAATCTAATTTAATTTATTTTCCAATAATAACGTGAAACTTGACAGGGAGCAAAAAAGTAAAACAAGGGTAAAAAGTCTTTTTACAATTTAAGGAGTCGCCGACAAGCTGCCCGCAACTTTCCAGAGTCTTTTTAATATTGTGAGCTTAAATTATGAAGTGATAAAATCAACGACAAATAAACGAAGATCCATTAAATTATAAACAAGCAATTTTGAAAATACTTCTCACCGGCGCAACCGGGTATATTGCACAACGATTGTTACCGGTTCTTTTGGAACAAGGGCACCAGGTAATATGCTGCGTCAGGGATAAAAAAAGATTTAATGATCACAACTACCATCGGGAGAATCTCAGTGTAATTGAAGCTGATTTTTTGGATAAAGGGAATCTGCGAAATATCCCTGATGAAATAGATGTGGCTTATTACCTGATCCATTCTATGTCTACCCAAAGTGGCAACTTTGAAAATATGGAACAAATATGCGCTGAGAATTTTAAGGAGCGAATTCAGAAAACCAATGCCAAACAGATTATTTATTTAAGCGGGATTGTCAACGAAACTCAATTGTCCAAACATTTATCTTCCCGTAAACATGTGGAGGATATTTTGGCTGGGTCCAATGTTGCCCTAACAACTTTGAGAGCCGGTATTATTGTGGGTTCCGGCAGTGCCTCCTTTGAAATTATTCGCGACCTGGTTGAAAAATTACCTGTAATGATCACTCCAAAGTGGCTGAAAACAAAATGCCAGCCTATTGCGATCAGGAATGTTGTCGAATTTCTGAGCGGGGTTGCCGGGCGCCGCGACACCTATAACCAAAGTTACGATATAGGGGGACCAGACATATTGAGCTATAAGGAAATGTTGTTGCGCTTTGCAAAAATAAGGGCGCTGAAAAGAAAAATTTTTGTAGTGCCTGTAATGACCCCGAAAATTTCTTCCTACTGGTTGTATTTTGTCACCTCAACTTCCTATGCCTTAGCTACTAATTTGGTACATAGCATGAAGGTTGAAGTGATTTGCAAACCGAATGATCTGGCTTCGCGGCTCAACATTACCTTGATTGATTATGATGCCTCCATAAAGCTGGCATTTGACAAGATCGAGCAAAATCTGGTGTTGTCAAGCTGGAAAGATGCACAAACGAGCAACATTTTCCAGAAAGGCCTCTCACATTATATTGAGGTTCCCATGAACGGATGTTATAGGGATATTCGCAAAATAAAAATTAAAAACAGTAAACCTGTTCTCGATAAAATATGGGCAATTGGGGGTAAAACAGGATGGTATTACGGGAACTGGCTCTGGGAGATCCGGGGAATTATGGATCAGTTCATGGGTGGTGTGGGTATGAGAAGAGGACGAAAAAGTGGGACAGAGATCTCTGCAGGGGAGACCTTGGATTTTTGGCGGGTACTACTAGCGGACAAGGAAGAAAAAAGATTGTTGCTATATGCCGAAATGAAGTTGCCGGGGGAAGCCTGGCTGGAATTCAAAATTGATGAAAACAATATTCTGACACAAACAGCAACGTTCCGCCCCTTGGGTTTGTGGGGTAGAATTTATTGGTACACAGTTCTCCCCTTTCACGGATTTATTTTTAACGGAATGTTAAAAAATATTGCTAAGGATAAAAATTTGAAGTCGGGATCTCAAAATGAAAATTTCTAATTTATTCAAACTAATTTTCTAAATCTGATATGGGAAAATTGGAACATGGAGCTATAATGTGGGTGGATCCAGATATTTTAAGAAATATTCTGGTATTTCAAAAAATTGAGTCCTGGATTAATTTAGGGTTTATGGTACTCAAAATATATAAACTAATTTAAAATACTTCAGCTCTGATTTTTTGAACTGTTTTTCTTCAATAAAAAACCAAAATTTAAAAACGTGTAGAATCTAAATGAACGAATTCGGTATTTATAATTTTACTTAGCGGAAAACTGGTTTTGAACTTTTTGATCCTTTCTGCCAATAAAGCTGCGGCAGTTTCTCCTATAGATGCGGGATGTTGATCTACATAACTCAAAGCCGGCCATAAAAAAGGGGCGAAGTCTTCATTTACATAACCTATAATTTTTATATCCTCCGGAATTCTCAGATTGTTTTCCTGAGCTACCCGTGAGCAGAGAATGGTGCCCAGATAATCCAATCCGATTAGTGCCTCAACTTTTTCCTCTTCCAACAATTTATTCAAATTCGTTTTTAGGGTAGTGCTGTCCTCAGAAAAAATTAAGAAGTTCTCATTTACCGGTAAATTAAAGTCTTTGCAAGCCTTTTTATAGCCTTCTACACGTTTCTGAACCAGTCCTATATCACCAATTGCACAAACCAGGCCTATCTTTCTTAGATTTTTGGAATATAAATATTGTACGGCGTCATAAATACTGGCCAAATCGTTCACTCCAACTTTATCCACCTCCATTTCAACATTTATACGGTCAAATAAAACTACGGGGATTTCATACTCAACCAGCTGATACAAATGTTTAAAATCCTGTAATTTCTGAGTTTCTTCTGATACTGAGATCAATAAACCGTCAACGAGCCCGTTTGAAATAAGCTCGGCGATTTGCTGTTCCAGTTTTAAGGATTCGTTGGAGATATACGTAATTACCTGATATCCCTGTTTTCGCGCTTCAATTTCAATTCCACCCATTACTTTGGCAAAGAAAATATTCGAAATATTCGGAACTATTACGGCGATATTCCCAGTGCGGTTGCGTTTTAAATTTACGGCAGTAGGATTAGGCCTGTAATTATGGAGTTTTGCAAGTTCCTTTACCCGGTTGATGGTCTTTGGGCTAATTTCGGAACTGTCATTAAGGGCTTTGGAAACTGTTGAAATTGAAACGCTTAACAGTTTAGCCAATTCCTTTAGAGTGATTTTTGATCTCATAACACTAAAATTTAAGATATACTTTAGAAGCAAAGGAGGAGAAACAGAAAACTTCCTGGTTTATAAAATAGAACGTATTTTTAATATTACGTGGTATCCAAATAAAAAAAGCCGATTCCTGCAAATCCGGAACCGGCAATTTAAGACAATTTTGCGTAAAAATAAATCACTCTAAATTTTCATATTCAAATTTTTGACCGCCCACTGATATCTCAATCATAGCGCCCGCTTTAGGCATGGTAGCAATTGCTAATCCATCTCTGAACTCTAAACTCTTGGCCTTACCTTCTTCCAACACTACAGCAGAAGCAGTACCCGATAATTCAAAATTTCCCTGCTTGAACCTATCGAGTTCCGTTTGGGTTTGAAAAAAAATAACTTGCCTGAATGCCTGCCCACCTATTTGCAACCCGATGTCTAATTGCTTCAATTTTGCCATACCTACCAACTTGCCTTTTTCATAAACAGCCCCATTCCCGGCTGCTCCCCCAACAATATAAGCTCCTTTTCCAACATTGGGAAAAATCGTGTAACCTTCTGCATTTGCAAAAAGCTCGGCCATATTGGGATTATTTTTTGTGAAGGCTGCTTTGGCCAATTTGGCATCGTCAATCACTTCCTGTTGTTCTGCTGTTTGTGCTGCTAAACTGCATGTAAACACTAAAAGCAGCAAGGCTATAACAAGTTTGTAAAAATTAGATTTCAATGTCTTCATAATATATCTTTTTTTTAATTTTTTATTTAATAATTCATTCTTAGGACTTAATTAGGTGTTAATTCCCAAATTAGTTGCTTTTCAAATGAAAAAAAATGTTCTGGTAAATTTTTCCAATGAATTAAATCACCGAAAAATAAAAATATTAATTTCCTGGGAAAAATTCAAATCTCTGTCCTCCAACAGAAATTCCGGCCATTGCTCCTGCTTTAGATTTGGTTACCACTGCAACCCCATCCTGGAAATCAACACTTTTTGAAACACCTTCTTCCAGAAGAACCGCTGATACGTTTCCAGACAATTCATAACTCTCTCCTTTAAAACGATCCAAAGCAGCCTGGGTTTGAAAAAACAGGACCTCAACAAAGGCCTTTCCTCCAATTTGAAGCCCAATATCCAATTGTTTCATATCGGCGTAGCCTATCAATCTACCGTTTTGATACACTGTGCCATTTCCGGATGCTGCTCCAATAACATACGCACCTTTCCCTACATTGGGGAAAATGGCATAGCCAACTGAGTTTGAAAAGAGTTCTGCTATATTGGGATGATTTTTGGAAATAGTTGTTTTTTCTTCCAAGGAATCTGACACGAGTTCATTAGAAGTATTTTGTGAGGATTTACATCCCGCAAATACTAGGAAAATCATCCCCAAAACGGGGATATACAGTTTTTTAGTTATTGAATTCATTTCAGTTCTTTATTGGTTAGAACTTTAAATTTATTCCTAATCCAAATCAAAAAATGTTAATTGAGCGTTATTTCGCTCCATATTAACATAGTTCATAAAAATTCGTTAAAAAAATTGCTAAACTTTTTTGCGTTTTTCCGTCTTTCATCTTGATCGAAGTGCCATCGAATTTCCAGGTACACCTCCATTATTATCAAACTATTAAATATGATATTTATCATAGTATACTAAAAATTTAATATTTTTCTTGCAGCTTAATTAATTAAAAAATTATGGGAATTACAAAGCAATTTTTAAAAACAAAATCTGTGTGCAAAGTCACATTTACCGTTCCTGCACAAGATGCAAAAAAAGTTAGCGTAGTGGGTGATTTCAACAATTGGAACCCAGAGGAAAACGAATTGAAAAGGTTGAAAAACGGATCTTTTAAAGGAACCTTCGATTTTCCAAAGAAGAATTCCTATGAGTTCAGATACCTCATTGACGGGAATTATGAAAATGAAGCTGAAGCTGATGGTTTCCAGTGGAATGAATATGCAGGGACAGAAAACGCTGTTTTAGAACTGTAAATTACTTGCTGAGGGCCAAGCAATCCAGGGCTTTCCCGGATGCAAAAAAATCCGCCACTTTTTGAGGTGGATTTTTTTGTGGGAACTCCTACATAAGCGAACTTCAAAATTATTTTGCATAATTTCAATTTCCCGGTTATAGTTTGACAAATCCAAATTAACCGGTAAAATTAAATTTTAATGTATTTGAAATCCAAACATACACCTAAAAATTGATGGTTAACATAAGTTTTACGCCAACATAAAAAAAATTAGATTCTCCTTCATTCCATATGAAAATATGGGAAACCCGGAAGCTTTAAAACACGAATTAACAGGATATTATTCAATAAAAATTAACAAAAAATAAGATTGATATACAAAGTAAATTAAGATTGTGGTCATAGTCCCCTGTAATTAGAGGAAGTAGGAAATTATGAAAAATAAAACTGACTGAAAAATTCCCCTTAAGAGTTTGTTACTTCCTTTCTTTTGTAAAACCTTTTTTATTTTCTTACTTATTTTGTTTTATTGCGAAAATTTCCTGAAACTTCTTTGGCAACTCTTTTTTACTGATCTCCAATTCCTGGAAAAACCGAAAAGGAGATTGAGAGTACAAACCAAAAAAGTCTTTCTCTGCCTGTGTTTTTTCTAACTCTCCAAAAACCTATGATTTTATTCTATTTTAATTCCCAAAGTGAACCAGACACCTGGATTGTTGTAGATGATGTGACAATGGGCGGCCGCTCCACCGGATCCTTTAGCCTGACTCCAGAAGGGCACTCACTTTTTAAAGGCCGCATTCTCCTGGTAAATAACCGCGGGTTTTCTTCGGTGCAACATCGGTTTGCTTCAAAACAGGTGCGATAATTCACCAAGGGAAAATTGCGGGCCAAGGGAGATGGAAAAGCTTACAAGTTCCGGGTTCAAAAACAGCACCGCGGATTCCCATGTCTATGTTGAGACTTTTGAAACCACACAAGGCTGGAACACAGTGGAAATCCATTTTTCAAGCATGTACCCGTCCTTTTGAGGCAAAAAACTTGAAATCCCGAATTATCCTGTTCAGGTTTTGGAAGAGATCGCCTTCTTGATCACCAATAAAACAGCAGAAACCTTTACCCTGGAAATTGACCGGATCGAACTGGAATAGGCGTACTTAAATTTTCGGTTAGTCTAAGATCATAAAATTTTGAGTGCATAACTCAACACGCTATATACTTTATCCGCAATAAGTACTGATTGGCTACAGGATTTATCGTAATTTCAAAATTCTTTAAAACTGCTTTATGCTTAGGGTTACCTGCGCCATCATTGAGAATAACGGAAGAATCCTGTGTGCGCAGCGAAGCGAAAAAATGAAACTTCCCCTGAAATGGGAATTTCCCGGCGGCAAAATTGAAGCTAATGAAAGCCTTGAAGGCTGCCTGAAAAGGGAGATCCGGGAAGAACTGGGCATTGAAATTGACATTCTGGAGCAACTTCCATCCTTCAAGCACAGTTATACCGCTAATTTTCTCATTCATCTTTTTCCCTTTCGCTGTAAAAATCACAGCGAGGAAATTCATTTGGCAGAGCATAAACAAATAAAATGGCTTATTTTAGATGAATTAAAAGATTTGGATTGGGCAGAAGCTGATGTGGCAATCGTTAATTATATTATAACTCGCAGAAATGGGAATTGAAACAGGTCTTTATGAACAACTTATCAATCAACTTGTTGCCAACAAACTCGATTCCTTAGATTCAAAAGAATTTTACATTCGCAAGACTACTCTAGATAAAGAAGAAGCTTCACGGTATTTAGGCTTGTACTTATCAGAAACTATCAAATTTGCTCTTAATGAAATTAAGGATATTGATAGGCCATTAAAGCAAATAGAAATTTCTAATAAAATCATCCAACTTCTTGTAACTGAATTGAAGAATGTTGACCTGACTGAAAATCTAATTGATGCTGAGGGAAAAATTCTTCAAGCTGTTTTTTCTAAATTGGATTTTCCGTATTCCGATATTGGGAAACGGTTGGGGGAAATTACTCCCTACACCAGACTTAGCCAAAGCGAACTTTTCACTGGAAATCCAATAGGAGTATCATTTGAAAGCGAGATTAGAAAGGAGATTCTTTCTTCTGATGAAATTTGTTGGTTGGTTTCATTTATTAAATTCTCCGGAGTGCGAATTTTTAAATCAGAACTCGTGGAATTCACCAATCGCGGTGGAAAATTACGAATAATTACCACTTCATATATGGGAGCTACTGAGGTAAAGGCAATTGAATTTTTGTCCTCCTTACCCAATACAGAAATCAAAGTTTCATATAATTCGGCTCACGAACGTTTGCACGCGAAAGCCTATTTATTTCTTAGAAATTCAGGATTTCATACAGGTTATATTGGGTCTTCAAATATTTCTCATTCTGCTCTTACAAAGGGTTTAGAGTGGAATTTAAAAGTGACAACTCAGGAAATCGGTCATATCATTGACAAATCTCAAAAAACTTTTGACACCTATTGGCTAGATAAAGAATTTGAAAATTATACCGCAGGAAAAGATAGGGAACGACTAACAAAATCCCTTAAACTTCAGAAAAATTATAAAAACATTGGAGTATCAACCTTTTTCGATCTACAACCATTTGCTTTTCAAGTTGAGATTTTAAACAAACTAGAATCTGAAAGAGAAAATCATAACCGTTGGAGAAATCTTATTGTTGCAGCTACGGGAACTGGAAAAACTGTAATTTCCGCATTTGATTTCAAGAATTTTCGCAGGAAATTTCCAAAAGCAAAATTACTTTTTGTGGCTCATCGAAAAGAGATCCTGGAACAAGCCAAGGAAACATTTCAACATGTGCTGCGGGATGCCAATTTTGGAGAATTATGGGTGGATGGCCAGGAACCAATTCATTTTGAACAACTTTTTACTTCAATTCAAACTTTAAACAGCAGAATCGATGGATTAAGTTTAAATGTAGATTTCTTTGATTTTATCATAATCGATGAAGTTCATCACATTGCTGCAAATAGTTATCGACCAATTTTGAATCGTTTTCATTCTCAAATTTTGCTTGGACTTACGGCTACACCAGAGCGAATGGATGGAGAAGATATTTTAAAGGATTTTTGTGATGTTACTGCTGCAGAAATAAGACTTCCTGAGGCATTGAACAGAAAATTATTATCACCTTTTCAATATTTCGCAATTTCTGATTCTGTCGACCTATCCAAGATTTCCTGGAGGAATAAGAGATATGAAATCTTAGAATTGACAAAACTATACACCGAAAATGATCGTCGAGTTGGAGAAATACTTAAAAACTGTGAAGAATATTTAACGGATATTAACCAAGTTCGTGCATTGGGATTCTGTGTAAGTCAGGACCACGCAAAGTATATGGCTGAAAAATTTACTCTTGCAGGTCTAAAAGCCGATTATCTTACCAGCAAGCATTCAAACGATCGTGGAGAAATTCGGAATAGACTTTTTAAGAAAGAAATCAATTATCTTTTTGTAGTTGATATTTTTAATGAAGGAATTGATATTCCGGAAATTGATACTGTATTATTTCTTCGTCCTACTGAAAGTTTAACTATTTTCCTTCAACAAATAGGCCGTGGACTTAGACTTTATCCCGATAAAGATTGTTTAACTGTTCTTGATTTTGTTGGAAATGCAAGACCTGAATACGATTTTGAACACAAATTCCGAGCTTTAATTGGAAAAACACATACATCGATAATTAAGGAAATTGAAGATGAATTTCCACATCTACCACTTGGATGTTCTATTGTATTGGAGAAAAGGGCTAAACAAGTCATTCTGGATAATATTAGAGCCGCAGTTGATTTTCGAAGACCTCAATTATTAGTGAAAATTCAGAACTATAAGCATCAAAGTACTTTGCCGTTGAACTTAAAAAATTTCCTTTCTTTTTATAACCTCGAACTATTTCAACTATATAAAAAAGGAAGTTGGAAACGGTTATGTGCGGATGCAGGAGCAATTCCTGATTTTAAAGAACCAAATGAAAAAGAATTTACAGGAGGAATAAGTAAAAAACTATTGGTTTGTAATTCGCTGAGTTATTTTAAATTCATTAAAAAACTAATTCATCAAAATTTTAAATTAGATCAGATTTTAGAAGAGGAAAATTTAATGGCCCTTATGTTCCATTATGACATTTGGAAAGATGCTGGATCAGATTTAGGATTCACGAGTATTCAAGAAAGTCTGCGAGCACTTTTAAATAATCCTGTGATGATTGAGGAACTCGAAGAGGTTGTAGATTATTTAATTTCCCAAGTTGACGTTATCGAAAAAAAAATAAATTTAGGATATGCCTTTCCGCTTAGATTACACGGTCGTTATAACAGAGATCAAATTTTAGCTGCTTTGCGCTTACATAAATTTGATAAAGCATCTTCAAATCGAGAAGGTGTAGCATTTAAAAAATCAATAAATACCGAAGCTTTATTTATCACATTAAAAAAATCGGATAAAGAATACTCTCCCACTACGATGTATGATGATTATGCATTGAATGAATTTTTATTCCACTGGCAATAACAAAATAGTACTGCTCCAAATTCCCCTAAAGGCATTTCATATATAAACCATAAAAATATGGGCAAAAAAATTCTTCTTTTTGTGCGTGAACAAAATCAGGATGAATATCATCTAACGATGTCTTATGTATTTATAGGAGAAGCAAAATTTATTAAATCGTATGGGGCAAAACCTATGAATATTGAATGGAAATTGGCTGAACCAATGCCGGATTATCTTTTAAAAGAAAGTAGAAAATTGGCTGTTGGATAATTTTTAATTGAGAATTTTCTGGTATGTTTTCCATAATATCAGAAATGAAAACAAATTCAAACCCCAGGTTCGAGTACCTTCATCGGGATGGAGGAAAATATAAAATATTTGGTTCTTTAATTATAAAAAACAGTTATGAAATTTCTCTTTCAAAAACGTTATTAGAGAAAAAATACTCATTCTAACAAAATATTTTTATCCTAAAGAAGCAAAAAATCCCTTTATTCGAAGGACATATTAAGGATAGCAAAATTTTTACAGATTGGTATGAATTTGACAAATTCTCGCTCATGGTTGAAAATCCTTCCGACTCTCATTCTATAATACCATTTATACAGAACTTTGAAAATTGAAAACTAAACTACTATGGATTAAAGTTCATAGGTTTTTAAATCTGACTATATTCAGCAGTATCTGATTACTCGAGTTTGAAAGCATCTGTGTCGTTATCAGATTTTCTGCGATGCTCCAAATATTCATTAACCATTTCGTCAGTAATATATCCAATACCCCAGCATCCAAAGCCTATGGTCCAATAATATCGGTCATTCTCAAAACTGAATGCCCATTAACCCCTCGTTCTGACTCAACACGAAGGGGTTTTTTTTAGAAGCTAAAGCGAGATGCACTAAAGCACATAGTTTTTAACTATGTTTGAAACTAATAAATTATTAGTTGTCAAGTTACACTTTTCGGCCTTGTCCTTCAACCATTAATTTTTATATAAGCAGATGTTTTATTATCTGAAATATCAACAAATAATGAAATTATAAAAACTCAAAAACCTAAAAAAACGCAGCCTAACTCACTTCATCCATACTCCTCTCCCTCCTCAAAAACCTTGGTGCGATTTCTTCTTCTCCAATAATTTTGTTGGTTCTAAGAATCATTTGGGTCTTTCCGGTGAGCGGGTTTTTAAACAGGGAGAATCCCCCACGACAATTTTTATATCGAAAGAAAAATGCCTTAATCCCTGCAAGGAATCCGTGGGCAGCGGTTTGATCGTAAATATGATGGGAACAGGTTTTTTTGAACAAGCAGGGTCCGCGTTTATAAACGGGCACCAAATTCCAATACATTCTTAAAATTGACAGAAGAAGTTGTTTCATGTTCTGTAAGAAATAATTAAAATAATAAACTCCGGGTATAATCCTTACTTTATTCCCTACAAAAAAGCAGGATTCCCGGAGTTTGTAAATCCCAAAAGTAAAGCAGGTAGAGTGACTTTCATTACGGTTTCCCGTAATTGGCATGAAAAAATTTATCCCCGAAGCATCAGGGCAGATTAAAAATTCAAAATTTCCAGACAACAATTAATTTTAACGATGATATATTAAAATATTCTTGATCTGCCTGCTGGAAGTCAAGTTTGCGGCTAATTTTAATTCCGATAGATCCGTATCGGAGCATCGGGACTAAACTCAAAAAAAACAAATCCCAAAAAAAATTCCTTCATTCCCGCCAATCCTTCGGGGCACTTCCCACTTCCTTTTCACCCTTTACTCCCAATGTCCCATAAAGCACAATAAATCCAAATTTGAATTTAAACAGCAAAAAACTTGCCCACAGATCCTAATTTTTTACTTTTGGAAATCTATCTAGAATAGCAATATTGACAAAAAAAAATTAAATATGAAGAATATCGGAAAACATCAAATTAAAGAATTGCTGCACCAAAAAACCTATTTAATCAATGGGGAATTAGTTCCATGGAAAGGCGAAATAGATAATGTCTATTCTACAATTTCATCTACTAAAGCCTATAAGCCCACCTTGTTGGGAAGTGTACCTCATATGGATGAAGCCACAGCGCTAAAGGCCTTACAAGCCGCCTGTGACGCCTATGGAAAAGGCCAGGGATCATGGCCCACTATGAAAGTTTCTCAACGAATTGACTGTATGGAAAAATTTGTGACCCAAATGAAAACCAAACGGGAGGAAGTTGTAAATCTATTGATGTGGGAAATAGGAAAAACCCTTCCCGATTCTCTAAAGGAATTTGACCGTACAGTGGAGTATATCAATGATACGATTGAAGATTACAAACAACTGGACAGGAATAGCGCCAAATTTTTAAAACGTGATAATGTGCATGCTCATATTCGCAGAGGGCCTTTGGGCATAGTGCTTTGCCTAGGACCTTATAATTATCCTTTAAACGAAACCTTCGCTTTATTGATCCCGGCATTAATTATGGGCAATACCCTTATTTTTAAACCGGCAAAACACGGGGTTTTACTTATCTCCCCTTTACTGGAGGCCTTCAGGGACAGTTTTCCAAAAGGAGTGGTCAACATTCTTTACGGCCGGGGCCGGGAGGTAGCCGCACCTATTATGAAATCGGGAAGAATTGACGTGTTGGCATTAATTGGGAACAGTACCTCTGCAATAGCATTGCAGGATCAGCATCCTTTTAAAAACAGGCTGCGCCTGGTATTGGGACTAGAAGCTAAAAACCCTGCGATCATCCTGCCAGATGCCGATATGGACCTGACTATTGATGAATGTATCTCGGGTACTTTATCTTTTAATGGTCAGCGCTGTACCGCACTTAAAATTATTTATGTACATGAGGATATCAGGGAAGAGTTTAACAAACGATTTGCTGCCCGAGTGGACGCTTTAAAATTCGGGAATCCATGGGAAATCGGCGTAATGCTCACTCCCTTACCAGAACCCGGAAAACCGGCATATATCCAGGAACTTATTGATGATGCCCAGGAGAAAGGTGCCACTATTTTAAATAAAAAAGGAGGAGAGATTTCTGAAAATTATATTTTTCCCGCGGTATTGTTTCCAGTAACCCAGGAAATGAGAGTTTATAAAGAGGAACAGTTTGGGCCAGTAATTCCCATAAAACCATTCACCGACATTCAGGAATTGCTGGATGAAATAGCAAATTCCAATTACGGACAACAAATAAGCCTGTTTGGAAAAGATGTAAAGGAACTCGCTCCGCTGATTGATACTTTGGTCAACCTTGTATGTCGTGTAAACTTGAATTCTGCCTGTCAGCGAGGACCTGACGTGTTCCCTTTTACCGGTCGCAAAGATTCTGCTGTGGGAACGCTGAGTGTTCACGACGCGATCAGATCCTTCTCTATCAGGACCTTTTTAGCTTCAAAGGACAATACCATCAACAATGAGATTTTGAAGCAATTGCTGGAGAGCAAAGATTCAAACTTTGTAAGCACAGATTATATTCTGTAAGATTTGAGTGTTGAGATACAGGAATCAAGGCAATTTTAAATTTGAAGGTTTTAGCTCCTGGTTCCTGGCTCTTTTCTCTTCCCTAATTTCACTTTTTAATAGATTTGATCGTTATGATTGAGATATAATAATAAGATAAAGGGAAGATTGAGGGATTGATTAACCTTAAATTTTCCTGATTTTATTCTCTCTGTTCCATTTTCTCAAATCTAATATCTCAATCCTAAACTAAATCGTACTTTCGGGGCCTTAACATTTATGAATTTATGTCTCAATTTTGGTTATATTTTAGATTAGGCCTGGAACACATATTGGACTGGCAAGCATACGACCATATTTTATTTTTGATGGCCCTGATAGCAGCCTATACTTTTTCCAGCTGGAAAAGCTTGTTATGGCTGGTTTCAATTTTTACCATCGGACACACCCTGGCCTTGCTTTTATCTGTCTACGGACTAGTAAGTCTCGGAAGCAAATATGTGGAATTTT
The DNA here is from genome assembly GCA_041752645.1 of Gillisia sp. GTDB lineage: Bacteria > Bacteroidota > Bacteroidia > Flavobacteriales > Flavobacteriaceae > Gillisia. The sequence goes on from JBGSWA010000470.1 coordinate 32,129, forward strand.
TGATTCCCATTACTATTCTGATCACGGCCCTCTATAATATTATCACCGCCAAGAAAAAGGAAAATCAACGGAGTGCATCTATTTTATATATCTCCACGGCCTTTTTCGGAATAATCCACGGCCTGGGATTTTCCACCTATTTCCGAATGATCGCATCCAATACCGAAAACAAGTTTCTTCCATTATTGGAATTTGCCTTAGGGATTGAAACAGCGCTTATAATTGTCGCGATATCTGTACTTATATTGGCATTTATTTTTCAGAATATATTCAAAATTACAAGAAGGGACTGGGTCCTGGTAATTTCCTCCATAGTAATCGGAGTAATATTGCCAATTTTAAAGGATAATATCCATGTGATTTTGTAAAAGTTTAACGCCTATAAATTGTTTTAATCTACACCTTGCAATACTTTAGAGAGCTAATTTTTAAATACAAATGATGCTTCAGAAGGAAACCGGGATCAGTTTTGATAATATGCATAAAAAGAAGCAGCTTAAATACGACAAGGCTTACCTGAGGATCGCCCGGGAATGGAGCAAACTTTCTCACTGCAAACGCAAACAGGTTGGCTCACTTATTGTAAAAGATAGAATGATTATTTCCGACGGATATAACGGAACCCCCACGGGTTTTGAAAATTGTTGCGAAGATGAAGAAAACCTTACCAAATGGCATGTGCTTCATGCCGAAGCCAACGCGATCTTAAAGGTAGCTGCTTCCACGCAATCCTGCAGGGGAGCAACCCTGTACATCACGTTGTCGCCCTGTAGGGAGTGCAGCAAACTAATACATCAGGCCGGGATTACAAGGCTTGTGTATTATATAGATTACAAGGATAATGTGGGACTTGAATTTTTAAAAAAAGCAGGGGTAGAACTCTGTCAGATAACTGAATTGGACAATTGAAAAAAAGGTCTAAAATATATCTTCCCCTCTTAATGGGATTGGCTTGTGCCGCAGGGGTCCTGCTTGGCGCAAACCTCAACTTTACCCCTACCCAAAACCTTTTTTCTTCCAATCCTAAAAAGGAAAAACTAAACAGGCTCATAGATTATATAGACTATGAATATGTAGATAAGGTAAATACAGACAGCATCGTGGATGTTACAGTAAACAAGATACTGGAAAATCTGGATCCACATTCAGTTTATATCCCAAAACAGGAATATGCCAGTGTAACCGAGAATATGAAAGGGGATTTTGTAGGCATAGGTGTCAGTTTTTATAATGTGAATGATACCATTGTAGTGATCCAGCCACTGGAAGGCGGGCCCAGTAAAAGAATTGGGATAAAGGCAGGTGACCGGATTCTTTATGCGAACAACAAACAGCTTTTTGGCAAAAAAATGACCAGCGATTCTATTATAACCCAACTTAAAGGAATAGAAGATTCCATGGTTACCCTCACCGTTTTTAGGAAAGGTTTGAAGGATCTGCTTAAATTTGATGTAAAGAGGTCTAGAGTGCCGCTTAAAAGTGTAGATGCGGCTTATATGCTAACACAAGAACTTGGATATATAAAGATAAATCGTTTTTCCGAAACAACTTATAAGGAGTTCAAAGAAAGCCTGGCTATACTAAAAACCAGGGGAGCGACAAAGATCGCGTTAGATTTGAGGGATA